>WRIQ01000286.1 GCA_009782655.1 Prolixibacteraceae bacterium | reverse complement strand
TGGAAAAATGACGTCGTCGGATGGCGCAGGGAAATATTGGGAAAAATGGCAAACGGCGAAGTAAAAAATTACCTTCCGTTTCAAATAGCCTGTGTCCGTATAGGAGGAATGGTATTCTTTTTCACGCAGGGCGAGCCGTTCAATGAATATCAGACCATTCTTCGCGAAAGCAAACACAATACGCCTGTATTGTTTGTTGCTTATACCAACGGACAAAATTCATATCTTCCGAGCAAACATGCTTTTCAAACAAATGCTTACGCCTACGAAAAGGAACAGATGCACATTTACATCAAAGCGCCTTACCCTCTTTCCGCAAACATGCCCGATGTGTATGAAACCGCTGCAAAACAGATCATTCATGATATTTTTGAATAAAAAAATCCAAATACCATGCACAAAAAAATCATTTCATCCCTTCTTTTCATTTCAATAAGTTGTTTGCTTCTTGCGACCAATAACCCGCGCTATGGAATTATTCCCAAGCCTTTGATGTTGAAAGAAACTGCCGGTGAGTTTAAACTCGGCAACAATACAAAAATCGTTTATTCCGAAAACAACGAACGAGTGTGCGAAATAGCGGAAGACTTTGCCGCCCAATTACAAAAAACATCCGGATTGAGCGTCAAAGCAGTCAGGCAGCCACAGGCTTCTGACCAAATCATTTTACGCATGACCGAAGGTTTTGCCGAAGAAGAATATACCTTGAACGTTACGCCCCAGCAGATTGTGGTAACGGCGTCCACGCCCAACGGAATTTTTTACGGTGTGCAGAGTATATGCCAGTTACTTCCGCCGCAGGTTTACGGCGGAAAAAAGGTTACTTCTGCCAAATGGGCAGTTCCCTGTTGTGAAATCCGTGACGCCCCCCGCTTCTCTTACAGAGGACTGATGCTTGATTGCGGACGTTATTTCATGCCTAAGGAAACCGTTATGAAATTCATTGATGTGATGGCGATGCACAAACAGAACATGTTCCATTGGCATCTCACGGAAGATCAGGGTTGGCGTATCGAAATCAAAAAATATCCCAGACTGACCGAAGTTGGTTCCATGAGGAAGGAAACCACCGGCTACAGCAAGGATGGCGGCGACGGAAAACCTCACGGCGGCTTCTACACGCAGGAAGACGTGAAAGAAGTGGTGGAATACGCCCGCAAAAGATGTGTTACCGTTATTCCCGAAATTGAGTTGCCCGGACATTCCTCAGCAGCCATCGCTGCATATCCCGAACTGTCGTGTTTTCCCGACAGGGAATACGAAGTGGCTACTTCATGGGGCATTAAGAAAGACGTCTATTGTCCGACGGCTGCCACATTCCGTTTTCTGGAAGATGTATTTACCGAACTGTTCGATCTGTTTCCATCGCCTTACTATCACATCGGCGGCGATGAATGTCCGCGCGACCGTTGGAAAGAAAGCGACTATGTTCAGGATTTAAAGAAAATCTTGGGCGTGGAAGGTGAAGATCAGATACAAATTTTTTTCGTGCAGCGCATGGCAAAATTTCTGAGAGAAAAAGGCGGCAAAACTGTGATCGGATGGGACGAAATTCTGGACGGCGGCGCTGTGCCGGGTACCATTGTCCTGTCGTATCGCGGACATGCTCCGGCTATGCGGGCTACGCGGCTGGGTATGAATACCATCCTTACGCCCAACCGTTGGAATTATATAGATTATTATCAGGAAGACCCTGAAAAGGAAGAAAAATCACAGGGATTGTTCCTGCCGTTAGAAAAGGTCTATAACTATTTCCCCATACCGGACACGTTACCGAAAGAACGGCATAAATATGTGATCGGTCAGCAGGGGAGTTTATGGACAGAATTTATTGCAACGCCACAGCGGGCGGAATACAAGGCATTTCCGCGAGCGGTAGCCATGTCGGAGGTTGCCTGGTGCGACAAACCCGATAAAGACTGGGCTTCGTTCTGCCAGCGCATGCTCAAGGGCTTTGAACGCTTGGATCAGAAAAATGTCAATTACAGCCGCGCGTTCTGGAACGTTATTTTCGGATTTAACCGCAACGCGCCGTTTCCCAAAAATATAGGTCTCACCATTGACTATCCCGACGCCAAAATACATTACACCCTCAACGGAAAAGAACCGACTACCGGCGCAGCGGTCTATTCCGACTCCATTATGGTCAATAAGGGCGACGTCATCCGCGCTCAGGGCTTTTTAAATGGAAAGAAAGTCGGTGTGCCGGTAGAAAAGAAATTTTAAAACACACATCAATCTCATGATCATGCAGAAAGCAAAATTCTGTTATTTCCTGTCTTTTTTGTTGCTGGTATGCTTTCCGCTCAGCGCCGGAAATGTTCATCCGATCATACCGCATCCTCTTTATGTTATGGAAAAAGAAGGACAATTCGTGATTGACGGACGAACATCCATCGTCATCGAAGCGCCTGACGCCGAATATCACCGCACTGCCGGATTTTTGACAGAGCGCTTCCGCGCCGCCGCCGGTTTCGATATAAAAATCATTGCCGGTAATGCCG
>WRIQ01000285.1 GCA_009782655.1 Prolixibacteraceae bacterium | reverse complement strand
TCTTGATATTTTCAGAGTATTCTGTGGCACGTTAATTTTGGGAACCTCTAAAAACTCGGATTTTTCGTCATTGCGAACGGAGTGAAGCAATCCAGAGCTTTGGTTTTCAATGGATTGCTTTGGTCTATCGCCATCGCAATGACGTATAGGAAAGGTTTTTACAGGTTCCCTTTATAAATAAGTACTGTATCAGCGATGAAATCATCCAGCGGGGACGATACTGCTCCCTCTCCATTGGAGAAGGGTTGGGGTGGGGCTTGTGCCGTCCCTGCGGGACTCGGTTACTGAGCGCTGTCGAAGCATTGCACTAATTTGGATAAAACCTGTCCGTTTGAAAATCGTTATATGTTTTTTATTTTTCAGTCCTAATGAATCTTTTTTCACAAATTTGCAAAATAAAGTTGCATTCAGATGTTGAAACTACCTTTTGTGTTTTTTTGTAAAAAAACATGGCGCCTCAAGAAAATTTAGCCTACTTTTGCAAGATTTTAATACGAACAAAAAAAAATACATGTAATGAATATCAAAATGAAAAACTTTTTAACGGCTATGATGGCCTTTGCACTTGTTGCACCGACTTATGCCCAGTGGCAGCCTGCAGGCGATAAACTCAAAACGTCCTGGTCTGAAAAAATCGATCCTGCAAAAGTATGGCAGGAATATCCGCGTCCTGTAATGGAGCGCACTGATTGGCAGAATCTCAACGGATTGTGGGATTACGCCATTTTACCTGCCGGTCAGAGCGAGCCGGCAAAGTTTGATGGACGTATTCTCGTTCCTTTTGCTGTTGAATCAAGCCTTTCGGGCGTGCAAAAACCGGTGAGCGACAAGGAAGCGCTTTGGTACAAAAGGAGTTTCACTGTTCCCGCGGCTTGGAAAGGACGGGATGTGTTGCTGCATTTCGGTGCGGTAGACTGGAAAGCTGAAGTGTTCATCAACGATATAAAAATTGGTGTGCACACAGGGGGATATACGCCTTTCAGTTTCAACATCACTCCCTTCCTGAAAGTAGGCGAACAGAAATTAGTGGTTAAAGTAATTGACCCGACAGACAGGGGTTTCCAACCTCGCGGAAAACAAGTGAGCCGACCGAACAGTATATGGTATACTGCGGTAACCGGTATTTGGCAAACCGTATGGTTAGAACCTGTGAATGAAAGATATATTTCTGAATTGCGTGCTGTTCCCGATGTCGACAATGGCGTTATGTCGGTGCAAGCGATTTGTGAAAAAGCGACCTTGACAGATATTGTAGAAGTATCCGTATGGGATGGCGCCACAATGGTTTCATCAGGGAAAGCTGTTATGGGGCAAACAGTAGATTTGGCCATTCCAAATGCCAAACTGTGGTCGCCAGAATCGCCTTTTCTGTACGACTTGAAAATCAATCTGTATCAAAATGGAAAATTAGTTGATAAGGTGAACAGCTATTGTGCCATGCGGAAAATATCCACCAAACGCGATCCCAACGGTATTGTACGGATGCAACTAAACAATAAGGATTATTTTCAACTTGGCCCGCTCGATCAGGGTTGGTGGCCCGACGGCCTTTATACCGCTCCCTGCGACGAAGCGCTGAAATATGACATACAGAAAACCAAAGATTTGGGATTTAACATGATACGCAAACATGTGAAAGTGGAACCCGCACGCTGGTACATGCACTGCGACCGTCTGGGAATACTTGTATGGCAGGATATGCCCAGCGGCGATCGTTCCCCGCAATGGCAAACCCGAAATTACTTCAATGGTACAGAACTGATTCGCACGCCCGAATCGGACGCCAATTTCCGAAAAGAATGGAAAGAAATCATGGATTATTTATATAATCATCCATCCATTGTAGTTTGGGTGCCATTCAACGAGGCATGGGGACAATTTAAAACGGTTGAAGTAGCCGAATGGACAAAGACGCACGATCGCTCGCGGTTAGTGAACCCTGCCAGCGGTGGAAATCATTACCGCACAGGCGACATGTTAGACGTCCATAATTATCCCGGACCGGAACTTTCCATGTACGACGCCGAAAGAGCAAATGTTCTGGGCGAATACGGAGGTATCGGTCTCCCATTAGAAGGACACCTCTGGCAACCCGACAGGAACTGGGGATATGTACAATTCAAAAATTCAAAGGAAGCAACCGACGAATATGTCAAATTTGCTGAGATACTCAAGAAAATGGTTATTTCAGCTTATTCGGCAGCCGTGTATACACAAACCACTGATGTGGAAATAGAAGTGAACGGGTTAATCACTTACGACCGAAAGGTTATCAAGCTTGAAGAAGACAGGGTGAAAAAAGTCAATACGGAAATACGCAGTTTGTTGCCGGTTGAATAGAGCAACAACTGAAATATATGTGAAAAACGCACCGTCGCTTTTTCAAGTCCATTTTGCCGTTATGCTTTTTGGCCTTGCCGGGCTTTTCGGTAAATGGATTGACTTGCCGTCATCGTTGATAACTTTTGGCAGATGTGCATTCGCTTTTATTAGCTTATTTATTATCATCCT
>WRIQ01000284.1 GCA_009782655.1 Prolixibacteraceae bacterium | reverse complement strand
ATGATAATGAAGTTCAGGACTCGAAGTATGCATCGCTGTCGTACAAACTGTTGGCAAAATCGGACAAATTTTATCTCCTCGAAATCGAGTTGCACACGGGAAGGCATCATCAAATCAGGGCGCAACTGGCAAAAATCGGGTTGCACATCAAAGGCGACATGAAATACGGTTATCCCCGCTCCAACTCCGACGGCGGAATACATCTACACGCCCGCAAAATAGAATTCCTGCATCCCGTAAAAAAAGAGCCTGTCACAATTATCGCTTCGCCTCCCGACGATCCCGTCTGGAACTATTTCGCAAAAGCAGCAGGAAAAATTGAGAACTGACAGACAAAGCCGACAACGTTAGAAGAAAATTCATAGATTTGTACATAAGTTATACACTAACAAAATGTTTTGAAAAAAATGTCGGATTTTTTTTTCACGCAATTATCTGCCTATATTCGTCGGGGAAAAGTGATATTTGGCATGGGAGATTAAACGACAATTATTTATAACAGAATTTCTATGTCGGTAAATATTGAAACTGTCCTTATAATAGGCTCCATATTGTTTTTTGTCAGTTTGTTGGCCACAAAAGCGAGCAACCGTCTCGGTGTGCCTGTACTTTTGCTGTTTCTCGCCGTGGGAATGCTTTTCGGTTCCGACGGGCTGAAAATAATCAGGTTTGAGAGTTACGCCTCAGCGCAGGCTGTCGGTACATTGGCATTGTGCATCATATTGTTTTCCGGGGGCCTCGACACGAGCTACAAAGATATTAAGCCGATTATAACGCAAGGGATGATACTGTCCACTATGGGCGTTTTATTGACGGCTTTCATCACCGGGCTGTTTATTTACTATGTTGCCAATTTGTTGATTAACATAAACCTGACATTTCTCGAATCGTTGTTGCTGGCTTCGGTAATGTCTTCCACCGATTCGGCATCCGTGTTTTCCATCCTGCGAGGAAAAGGCGTCCGGCTGAAGAACAACCTTAAACCGATGCTCGAACTGGAAAGCGGAAGTAACGACCCGATGGCCTATATGCTCACGGTTGTTTTGATACAACTGATAACAACCGGCGAGGCTTCGGCAGCCGATTACGGACACGCGGTAATTTCGTTTTTCATGCAATTTTTTATTGGCGCAGGCGCCGGTTATCTGCTGGGGAAATTCGCCATCTGGCTGATAAACAGAATCGATCTGGGCAACGATTCGCTGTACCCTATCCTGCTGTTTACGTTTGGGATATTTATTTTTTCATTCACCTATTTCATCAGGGGAAACGGATATCTGGCCATTTACATTGCCGGACTTTTGATTGGAAACGCAAAATTGGTTTACAAGCGGCAATCGATGCAGTTTTTCGATGGTCTGGCGTGGATTAGCCAGATAGTCATGTTCTTAGCACTCGGACTCCTCATCAATCCCAATGAATTGCTGCCGGTGGCGCTCGCCAGCATTATCATCGGCACGTTTATGATTATCGCTTCGCGTCCTTTCAGCGTTTTCATTTCGTTGTTGCCGTTCCGCAAAATGGGCAGCAAAGATAAGCTATACGTATCGTGGGTGGGGTTACGCGGCGCCGTTCCCATCATTTTCGCCATTTACCCGCTTGCCTCCAATGTACACAATGCCAAGGTAATTTTCAATATCGTGTTTTTCATCACGCTGATTTCGTTGCTGGTTCAGGGAACGTCGCTTACAAAAGTGGGGGAATGGCTGGGGCTTGCCGATACGGAAAAGCACAAAAGCGATTTCAAAGATTTCGATGTGGAGTTCTCGAGCGATATAAAATCGACCATGACGGAAATAGAAATATCGGATACAATTCTTGAACACGGTACGCGACTGATGGATATTCCCCTGCCTGAGCATACCTTGGCGGTAATGGTCAAACGGAAAGACAAATACTTCATTCCCAAAGGAAAAACCGAGTTGTGGCTCGGGGATAAACTGTTGGTTATTACCAACAACGAAGACGACTTGGTAGAAACCTATAACAGCTTGGGCATTACGGGCTATCGGCTGAAACGGAATTGAAGAACAAAGATATTCGCGCACCAAAATTTCATCTCTAATCGGGGAAGCACATGGTTTGGCATTTTCCCTGCTGCCACTGCCAGCGTTCATTACAGGTCATGGCGCATAAAGTCTTCCCTGCCAAGTGCTTCGTTCTTCGAGGCGTTTGTCGGTTTTTGCCACAAATTCGAAATTCTTCGGGCCCCAGCGGGGCGCAATCAGCAACTCACGCGGCGACTGACTGACGAACCTCTCCACAACTACGGCGGGATTCAGTAACTCCAAATAATCAACAACCAGTTCGACATATTCGTCGGGCGAAAAAAAAGTGAAATCGCCGCTGTTTTGTGCATACTGAAACGCCATTGCCGTGTTTTTATGAATCTGCAACTGGTGTAGTTTGAGCGTCTGCACCGGAAGTTGCGATACCACGAGTGCCTGTTCCAAAAAATCGCGTCGGCTTTCGCCCGGAAGCCCAAGAATCATATGTGCGCATGTGCGGACGCCTCTCT
>WRIQ01000283.1 GCA_009782655.1 Prolixibacteraceae bacterium | reverse complement strand
TGGAATTCAGCAGGAACGAACCTCCTTTTTTCAGGCCGCGCAGCACATCATAAAGATTGATGTATGCAGGAACGTGGCAGGCCACAAAGTCGGGAGTGGTCACTAAATAGGTCGAGCGGATGGGTTTGTCACCGAAACGCAGGTGCGAGCATGTGAAGCCGCCCGATTTTTTTGAATCGTACTGAAAATATCCCTGACAATATTTGTCGGTGGCTTCGCCGATGATTTTAATGGAATTTTTGTTGGCGCCAACGGTACCGTCCGAGCCAAGTCCATAGAATTTTGCCTGATAGGTGCCTTTGGGTGTTATGTCAACGTCGGCTTTTTGAGGCAACGATTTGAAGGTAACATCATCTACGATGCCGATGGTGAAATTGGTTTTCGGTTCGTTCATTTCGAGGTTTTCGAAAACGGCAATTATCTGCGCCGGTGTTGTATCTTTCGATCCCAGCCCGTAACGTCCGCCAACGATAACAGGTTCATTTTCGCAGCCATAGAAAGCCGATTTTATTTGGTGCAACAGAGGTTCGCCTTCGGCGCCCGGCTCTTTGGCTCTGTCGAGAACGACGATGCGCTTAACCGTTTCGGGCAGCGCCTTGTAAAAATATTTTGGGGCAAACGGGCGGAAAAGATGAACGCTGAGCAATCCTACTTTTTTACCCTGAATTTGCAGATAATCAATTGTTTCGCGGATGGTTTCCGTAACCGACCCCATGGCAACGATTATATTTTCGGCGTCGGGATCTCCGTAATAGGTAAACGGATGATATTCACGTCCTGTAATTTTGCTTATTTCCTGCATGTAATGCTCAACAATATCGGGAACGGCATCGTAGAAACGGTTAGCGGCTTCGCGCGCTTGGAAGAAGATGTCAGGGTTCTGGGCGGTGCCGCGTGTCACCGGATGTTCCGGATTCAGCGCACGGTCGCGAAATTCCTGTAGGGCTTCCATATCAACCAACGGCTCCAGTTGATTGATTGTCAGGGCTTCTATTTTCTGTATCTCGTGGGATGTGCGGAATCCATCGAAAAAAGCCACAAAAGGAACGCGCGATTTCAGCGTTGCCAGGTGGGCTACGCCTGCCAAGTCCATTTCTTCCTGAACAGAACCTGCCGCCAGCATGGCGAATCCGGTTTGACGCGCGGCGTAAATGTCGCTATGGTCGCCGAAGATAGACAGGGCGTGCGTTGCCAGCGCACGAGCGCTCACATGAAATACGCAAGGCAACAATTCGCCGGCAATTTTGTACATATTGGGAATCATGAGCAGCAATCCTTGGGAAGCCGTGTAGGTGGTGGTCAACGTTCCCGATTGCAGGGAACCGTGTACCGCACCAGCGGCTCCACCTTCGCTCTGCATCTCGGCCAAACGCACCGGGCGCCCAAACATATTCACTTTCCCATTGGCAGCCCACTCGTCCACATATTCGGCCATCGTAGACGACGGCGTAATGGGATAAATACAAGCCACCTCACTAAACATGTAACTCATATGCGCTGCAGCATAGTTACCATCACAAGTAATAAACTTTTTCTTTTCAGACATAACCAATGTTTTATTTGTTATTTAATCATTTATATTCTGTTTACGATCAATACAAAAATCCGAACATCCAAAGCGGAATGATATTTCCATCGCCTATTTCGATGACGTCGGCAGCGGCATATTTTTCTTGCGGCGCTTCGGTTTTGCGGCCGCCCACAAAAAAATCGAATTTGCCATCAATGAGAAAATCGGCTTCGGCGCTGCTTTTCACCTCGTGCTTCTCGTCCAACTGATTGTAAAAAAAAGTATGCCGCAGGTTGAGTTGCCGCGTGTTTACCGGGGAGACGGCAAACAATAGATTGGTGTTATTCAGATAGACTTTCCCTGGCTTTTTGGCTTCTTCGTCATCGCCGTTGTTGTATAAAAGATGAATCAGGCGGGCGTTCCGTAAATATTTGAGGTAATTCATCACCGTGGCACGCGATGTTTCTATTTCGTCGGCCAACCTGCTTACATTGGGCGAAAATGGCGTCTCCGACGCAATGATATACATTAATTTTCGCAATTTCGGCAAATATTTCAGTTCAATCTGATTGATATACGGAATGTCAATTTCAAGCGTCAGGTTGATATTTTTTAACAATGTGTTGCTGTAGAATGGCAGGCTGTCCTTAAAATAAGGATAATAGCCATAGCGGAGATAGTCCTCGAAATAAGCAAGTGGCTTAACCTTCGCAACAATGGAGCGGGCTATGGAAACGTGGTTTTCCAGAACTTCCGACAAAGTGTAAACAGGTATATTCTCGTTGGCTTTAAAATTCAGGAATTCACGGAACGAAAGACCTGCCAGATGATAAACCCGCGCAATTCCATGCAGGTCGGGATTTTCATCGGCAACGCGCAGCACCGGCGAGGCTGTGAACACAATTTTCAAACCCGGAATTTCATCGTGGCACCTCTTCAACTCTTGCGACCACCCTTTATATTTATTGATTTGATCGAGGTAAAGAATGCGCCCGCCTTTCTTTGAAAATTC
>WRIQ01000282.1 GCA_009782655.1 Prolixibacteraceae bacterium | reverse complement strand
AGGTTAATTCCTTTCATAACCTTGTGAAAGGAAGGCTTTCCCTGCTTGTTTAGCCGATATTCGTCGTGAAATTCCTGCGGCCCGTCGATTGAAACGCCTACCAGCCAGTTGTTTTCTCTGAAAAAACGGCACCAGTCGTCGTTAAGCAGCGTCCCGTTGGTTTGTATGCAGTTGTCGACGATTCTTCCGCGTGCGTATTTTTGTTGCAGTTCCATCGCTTTTTTGTAGAAAGAAATCGGCCGCATCAGCGCTTCGCCGCCATGCCATGTGAAAAGAATTTGTGGCATAGCCTGCGAATGTATATATTGTTCGATAAACTTTTCCAGCAGTTCATCGCTCATTATGTGTTTCGGATTTTCCTTGTACAAATTTGATTTTTCCAGATAATAACAATAGTCGCACGCAAGATTGCAGGCGCTGCCGACAGGCTTGAGCATCACATACAGTGGGCGTGCGAAAGGAGCATACGTCGTCATTTTTTTTACGGATTTATTGCGCCCAAAAATATACCTTTTTGACGGAATAATTGCGTTTTTTCTATGAGTTACAATTCGAGCAGGGCTGCCTGTGGCTTCCCGTTGTCGGTTTGCGTGCGTCGGGTTTTGTGGATTTTCCTGTTAATTTTTTTCTCTTTGCTGTCTTCGGATTGCATGTAAAAAGCCCTTTCCGGTTTTTTTGCTTTGGGCACAGATTGTGTCATCTGTGTTTTCGACGTGGAAACAGCACCCATAAACAAGTCGATGGTGTTGCCAACTTTAACGCCTATCAGGTAAAAAATGGCCGAGAAAAGAATAGTTTTCATAATTCATTGATAAAATAAATTTGACAGAACCAAGGTCGCTTTTTCCAGTAGATTCCCGATGCTTTTATCGGCGAATTGCCGAATATTTCAAGCCAGCAGACTTTTCAGGGTTTTGTTTGATGAAGGGGTTAAAAAACTTCAGGTTCAAAGTTCATCATCCTGAGTTTATAAACCAAAAACCTGAAGCCTGTTTTATCCTGATTTCTATACTTCGTCCGAATGTATTTTATTTACCATGCGGTTATCTACAAAAGATTACTTGCCAGTTCTGCAAGGTAGCTTCGTTCTCCTTTCACGAGGTTGATATGGGCAAAAATCTCCTGATTTTTCATTTTTTCAACCAAATAAGAAAGTCCGTTTGAGCGCATGTCGAGATATGGCGAGTCTATTTGCTGAAGGTCGCCGGTGAAAATCATTTTCGTTCCTTCGCCTGCGCGGGTGATGATGGTCTTGACCTCGTGGGGAGTGAGGTTTTGCGCTTCGTCGATGATGAAATAGACATTGGAGAGGCTCCGTCCGCGGATGTAAGCCAGCGGCGTGATTACCAATTTCTCTTCTTTTTGCAATTCTTCCAGTTTCAGGGATTCCTGACTCCGCGAATTAAACGAACGTTTGATTACACCCAGATTGTCGTACAGCGGCTGCATATAAGGATTTATTTTTTCCATGGCGTCGCCGGGAAGAAATCCCAAGTCGCGGTTGCTCAGAGCAACAATCGGCCGTGCCAGAAGAATCTGCTCGAACTGCTCGTTTTGTTCCAATGCGGCGGCTAAGGCGAGGAGCGTTTTTCCGGTTCCGGCTTTCCCAGTCAGTGCAGCAAGCTGAATGTCAGGGTTTGTAAGCAAATCAAGGCTGAAAGTTTGTTCGGCGTTCCGCGGTTTTATGCCATAGGAAACATGTTTTTCAACCCGAACAATCCGGTTGCTGGCTTTGTCGTAACGTGCAAGTACGCTCGAAGTGGTATCGCGTATGATAAAACATTCGTTTGCGTCGGGTTTATAATCCCAATTCATCTCCAATGTGCTGATAGAACCTTGGCTGTAAATTTTCCCGATTATTTCACTGCTGAAGTTGTCAAATGTTAAAATATTTTTATCCAGCAGGTTGATGTCCGCTATCTGATCGGTCTTATAATCTTCCGCCTGTATTCCCAACGATTTGGTCTTCATGCGCAGGTTAATGTCTTTCGAAACCAGCACGGTTTTTCTGTCGGGATTATTTTTTGCTGTCCATGCGGCTATGGCCAAAATCTGATGGTCGGGAATTTTATCCTGAAATGACATTGCCATTTCAGGCGAAAAAGGTTTCCCTGTTTCGATTCTGAGTTTTCCCAATTCGGTGCCCAATTTCACACCTCCGTTGAACAGGTCGTCGCCCACAATTTCATCGAGAATCCGCACAAATTCGCGGGCCTGATAGTTTATCTGGTCGTTTCCGCGTTTGAACTTGTCCAGCTCTTCCAAAACCGTAATTGGAATTACAATGTCGTTATCTTCAAATTTATAGATACAGGTATGATCGTGTAGTATCACATTGGTGTCGAGTACAAAAATTTTGGGAGGTACTGATACTTTTACCATATTTATATATGATTTTAAAAATTCAAAAGTAAGCATTTTTTGGTTAAGAAAAAGTTTGAGGCGCTATTTTTTCCTGTCAAAACTTTCTTTACATTTGCAGGCAAGGCGCAACCATTCCTGATTTCAAAACAAAAAAGGAGCGCA
>WRIQ01000281.1 GCA_009782655.1 Prolixibacteraceae bacterium | reverse complement strand
AAAGGTGATACCCCACAAGCGGTTGCATACATAAAAAATACCTTCGCGCACTTTTTCCAGCTGAAAATACTGTCTGATTTCTTCCTGATTGATGTTGTATTTCTGTTGTTTCGACTTGTTGAAAAAGTAACGCCAGTCGGCAGGTGTTGAAGGCATGGCGGTGTTTGCTCTTTTCATCATTCTTTCGATGTCGACCAACTCGCTTTTTGCCATATCCAGCGATGGCGTCCACAACTTGTTCAGGAAAGTCATGACCGTTTCGGGGTCTTTCGACATGCGTTCCTCGATTGCCATCTGCGCAAAGTTCACGTAACCCATCACTTTGGCGCGCTCTAAGCGTAGTGTTACGATTCTCCTGATGTTTTCCTTGTTATCCCGGTCGTTGTTGTGGTTGGCGCGGGTGAGATAGGCGTTCAGCATTTCCGTACGAAGTTCGCGGTTGTCGGCGTTTTCCAGAAACGGCATGATGCTCGGATTATCCAGGCCGAAGTAATAAGCATTGGCATCGTTAGCTTTTTGAGCGCGTGATTTTGCTTCGGCCAGCATGGCGTCCGACAAACCGGTAAGTTTGGACTTTTCGCTTTCTGCCAGCCAGTAGCTCGCTGTTTCGGCTAAGAGGTTTTGGCTGAACGATAATTGCAAAGCCGCCAGTTCGCTGTTGATTTTACGAAGTTGATCCTGTTTGTCGGGCGGTAAATCTGCGCCGCCGCGAATAAACCGGCGGTACGTGTTTTCTAATAATTTTGCCTGTTCAACATTCAGGTTCAGTCTGTCTTTCCGGGCATAAACCGCTTTTACACGTTTAAACAGTTCGGGATTCAAGCTGATGTCGTCGCGATGCCTGCTCATCACCGGTGAAATCTCACGGGCAATTTTTTGCAGTTCGGGATTGTTGTTCACGCTTGAAAGTCCGCTGAATACCGGCGTTACCTTACGAAGCAGGTCGCCCGATTTATCCATGGCAACAATCGTGTTCTCAAATGTAGGCGCTTCGGGATTACGGATGATATCCCATACCTGCGCCATCTCTTCGGCCATGGCAGCCTGATAGGCAGGCCAGAAATGTTCAATTTTTATCTCATCAAACGGTGGAACACCGAAAGGCGTGTTCCAGTCTTTAAAAAACGGATTGTCCTGCGAAAATCCCTGCAAACTCAAAATAGCTGCAACCGACATAGTTATAAATGTTTTTTTCATACTTTATTTTTTTAATTTAGAAGCACAAAGGTAGCGATTATTTATTACTAAACCGAATTTCATTTGAAACAAACTCAAATATTTTGTAGACAATTCCTGTTTTTTTACGATATTTGCAAAAATATTACTGACTAACTATTGAATATGGATACAAAAATTGTTCTTTGCGACTTCTTCGATCTGAAACACAGGGAAGCGGTTATTATGTTAATAAATGCGTATATTCGAGATGAAATGGGAGGAGGAACTCTTCTGTCGGAGCCGAAACAGATTGATTTGGTTGAAGGTTTGAAAAATCATCCGAAAGCGATTGTATTATTGGCGGAATCGCATGGTGTTTTTATCGGGATGCTAACCGCTTTTGAAAATTTTTCCACCTTTACCGCCCGTCCCATGATGAATATTCACGATGTAATGGTCTTGGAAACGTATCGTAAAAAGGGCGTCGGCAGAAGTTTGATGAACGCTTTGATCGAAGTGGCCGAAAAACGCTCTTGCAGCAGAATTACGCTGGAGGTAAGAACAGATAATATGCCTGCACAGAACCTGTACCGCGATCTGGGTTTTCACGCGCTGAATCCGGACATGTTCTATTGGCGTAAGTATTTATAATTTTTATTCGGCAGACTCGCCGTCCGTATCACAAGGAAATACCCATAGAATTATTTGACATTCAAGATAATCCGATCAACAACTTTGCCATCCGTTTCCATCACCGCCATTTCCAGCTGATTGTTTTTTGCAATCCCTCTTAATACCGTCTTATGCGCATTGACTATCACCGGAAATTTTACATCGGCGTTCGGGTTAATGTTCAGATTACGGTGTAAATGTGCGCACAGCATCACATCCACATTGGCCTCATTCAGTATCGGAACAAATTTTTCCAACACTTCCTTTTGCCCGTGCCACACGGATCTGCCTGTCACGGGAGGCATGTGGGCAATCACGACCTTCAATTTTGCTTCGGTATAGTCTTTTGACTTCACCGCTTCGGCAAGCCACATCGCCTGCTCCGTGCGGTAGCTGTCGTAATCGGTTATTCCGCTGTACTCTATGTCCGAATCGGGCTTATCCTCTCCCGTGTCCAAAACGACAAAGCAGACAGGCCCCTGACGTACAAGGTAATATAAACGGGGTTCTTTGGGCGAAAAATAATGCTGGAAAGAAGTGGCAAAAGGGCCGCGCGTCTCATGATTGCCGCGTGCATAGTACATGGGGATTTCACTGGCAAACAGTTCGATGGATGTGTCCATAAATCCGCTGAACAGACCGCTCTCGTCGTGCAGTTGCGACAGCATGTCTCCATTGAAAAAAACCATGTCGGCGTTTTTGTAATCA
>WRIQ01000280.1 GCA_009782655.1 Prolixibacteraceae bacterium | reverse complement strand
GAACCCTACCTTCTCATGACGCTGTCGGAGCGCTCGATGTGGGAAAATTCGGAAAGAGAAAAAGTACTCGATTGCATCGAATGTGGAAGTTGTAGCTATACGTGCCCGGCCAGCCGACCGTTGTTGGATTATGTGAGGCTTGGAAAAGTTGAAGTGGGAGCCATCATCAGGGCAAGAAAAGCAAATTAGAAACGAAATTATTATCCCGATAATGAATAATCTGTTAAAAATATCACCCTCGCCGCATGTGCAAACCCGCGATTCGGTACGAAAAATCATGTACAGGGTAATTCTGGCGCTGCTTCCGGCACTGATTTGGTCGGTAGTTGTATTTGGTTTCGGCGCTTTGCTCCTCACTGTAATTTCGGTGGCGGCATGTGTCTGTGCCGAGTACCTTATTCAACGTTTTATTCTGAAAACAGAGCCTTCCATATCCGACGGCTCCGCTATAATAACCGGAATTTTGCTGGCTTTCAACGTGCCGTCCAATTTGCCATGGTGGATTATGGTTATAGGCGCGATAGTAGCCATTGGCGTCGGGAAAATGTCGTTCGGCGGATTGGGAACCAATATTTTCAATCCCGCATTGGTGGGACGCGTTTTTCTGCTGATTTCTTTTCCGGTGCAGATGACAACTTGGCCTGTTTCGAGGTTGTGCGATGCGGACACTGCCACCACTGCCACACCGCTGGCCCTTTTCAAAGGCGCCGCAAAAAGCGGGAATGCCGTGAGCGAGCTGCCCGATTCCATCGATTTGCTCTTTGGAAACATGCCGGGGTCGTTGGGCGAGATTTCCGCGCTGCTCCTGATAATCGGCGGACTATACCTGCTAGTGCGAAAAGTAATTACTTGGCAGACTCCTGTTTCGATGCTGGGAACGATTTTCATCTTTGCGGTCATATTTCATTATATAAATCCTGAAATATATGTTCTGCCGGTTTATCATCTACTCACGGGAGGAGCCATCCTCGGTGCATTTTTCATGGCCACCGATATGGTAACGTCGCCCATGTCGGGAAAAGGGCAGATAATTTTTGGAATCGGAATCGGAGTGATTACCATGTGTATCCGTCTGTTCGGCGCGTATCCCGAAGGCGTTTCATTTGCGATCCTGATTATGAATGCATTTACACCATTGATTAACAAGGGGCTTAAGCCCGGCAGATTTGGAGGGAAAAAATAATGGCAAAACGTGAATCTACTTTTGGAAACATGGTCATCGTACTTTTTTTGGTTACACTGATTTCGGGCGGCGCTTTGGGATTCGTGTACGACATGACCGGCGATGCCATTGAAATTGCAAAACTCAACGCTCAGAAACAAGCGATAGAAAGCGTCCTTCCCGAATTTGACGAATTGAAAGAGCCGCAGAAAATAATGCCCGCATCAGGTTCTTCCGAAATCGAACTCTATCAGGCTTTTAAAGATGGCAAGCAGGTGGGAACCGCTATAAAAACCTATTCCGACAGGGGGTTTTCGGGTAACATACAAATTATGATAGGAATTGACACACAAGGGCGTATATCGGGCTATCAGGTGCTGGAACACAAGGAGACGCCGGGATTGGGTTCGAAGATGGAGGTGTGGTTTAACAATGCGGACAAACCCAATCAATATATAATCGGGAAAAAGCCGGGCGAGACTAATTTTTCGGTGTCGAAAGATGGCGGCGACATCGATGCCATTACGGCTTCAACCATTACCTCGCGTGCTTTCCTCGACGCCATATTACGCGCTTATTCAACGTTTGGCGACGAATTTTCTATCGACGCGCAATCGTCGGCAACGGATAAAAGTTCGACAGACGCGGATGCCGGCACGTCGGCAACCGACACAGGAAACAACGACGTTGGAGAAGATGAGTCGGATTTTGATATAGTGCATTGAAAATTAATATGCTAACAGATAATCGGTTATGAATAATTTGAATAATTTCACCAAAGGATTTTTTAAGGAGAATCCGGTATTTGTGCTGCTGTTGGGAATGTGTCCCACGTTGGGGGTGACTTCCTCGGCGCTCAACGGGCTGAGTATGGGGCTTGCAACCACTTTTGTGCTGGTAATGGCCAACATGGTGGTTGCGCTTGTCAAAAATCAGATACCCGACAAAGTTCGTATTCCTTCCTACATTATCATAATAGCTACTTTTGTAACCATCGTCGAATTGGTGATGCAGGCCTATATCCCGGCTTTATTCAAAAGTCTGGGGCTTTTCATTCCATTGATTGTGGTGAACTGTATTGTGCTGGGGCGTGCCGAAGCGTTTGCTTCGAGGAACAATTTCTTTTCTTCGGCCATCGACGGGCTGAGCATGGGACTGGGGTTTGCCTTTGCGCTCACGTTGTTGGGAAGTATTCGCGAAATTTTGGGAAGCGGCAAGTTGTTCAATATGACCATATTCCCCGAAGAATATGTGATACTTTTGTTTGTGCTTGCCCCCGGAGCATTCATCGTTTTGGGATACCTGATAGCCATTATTAATAAAATCAGAAAAACTTAAATCGTTTTGCTATGAGTTATGTAATAATTATCATATCTGCTGTTTTG
>WRIQ01000279.1 GCA_009782655.1 Prolixibacteraceae bacterium | reverse complement strand
ATATTGCCGACCGCATCGATACAACGCAAAAAATCCGCGATGTGATGATTGACCACTTGAAAAGAACATACAAAGAAGGAAAAATTATTGACCCTGAAAACGATGGGAGGATAACCCATGAATAGGCGCATCTTCATAAAAAACCTGTCGGCAGGCGCGGCCGGTATCCTGACAGGGGCATATACACCGGAAGCTTTTGCCGGAAATACGCTCAAAAAAATCACCTTGCTGCACACCAACGATTTACATTCGCAAATAGAACCTTTCGATGCGGGAAATACAGCTTATGCCGGGCGTGGCGGTTTTGCGCGTATAGCTCATTATGTGAAAAAATGCCGGAAAGAAAATCCCCATCTGCTGTTGTTCGATGGCGGCGACAGTTTTCAAGGAACGCCCTATTTCAACTTTTTTGGCGGAGAGTTTATCTTCAAAATGATGCACGAGATAGGCTACGATGCCGGTACGCTGGGAAATCACGAATTCGACTCCGGTACACAGGGGCTTTATGATCCTGTGAGAATGGCCAACTTTCCCATCATCAATTCTAATTACGATTTGTCGGACACCATTTTGTCGGGCATGATTCCGCGATATAAAATTTTCAAAAAAAACGGAATTAGAATCGGCGTATACGGACTCGGCATCTCGCTGGTAGGGCTGGTGAATGAGAAAAACTGTCAGGGAGTAAAATATCTCGATCCCGTTGGTGTGGCGCAGGAAATGGAATCTTTCCTCGCACTCGAAAAAAAATGCGATCTGGTGGTTTGCCTTTCGCATATAGGATTGCAATACCGCGAAGACCGCATAAGCGACGTCACGCTCGCCCCCGAAACATCATATACCGACGTGATCATCGGTGGCCATACCCACACCTATCTCGAAGAACCGCTCCAACTGACAAATAAACAGGGAAATGCCATTATCGTAAATCAAGCGCATTGGGGCGGACTTGTCGTCGGGCATCTCGATTTTTATTTCGAAAAGGGCAAACGTCAAAAACATATCGCCACAAATATTCAGACTTCATGAAATCGGGGATAAAGCTTTTGCTGTCCTCCATTTCGGGTGTGTTGCTCAGCTTTCCTTGGCTGACTTCGCCGGCAGCAACGGGCTGGATTCTTCTTGTTGCTTGGCTCCCGCTGCTCTTCGTCGAAAACTATTTTCACGGCACGCGGGAAACCACAAAAAGCGCTTCGTGGTGGGGATACGCCTTCCTGTCTATGTTGGTTTGGAACCTGTTGTCTACATGGTGGATTGGGCATGCCACATTTGCGGGAGCGATATTTGCCATTTTCGCCAATGCGCTGTTGATGTCGCTGATTTTATGGCTGATACATCTTGTGAGGCGAAATTCCATTGGGCTGATGGGATATCTGGCGTGGATTGTTCTCTGGTTGAGCTTCGAGTATTTTCATTATCGGTGGGACATTGAATGGCCTTGGTTGAATTTGGGAAACGCCTTTTCAAACAATGTAAAACTGATTCAATGGTATGAATTTACCGGCGTTTTGGGCGGCTCGCTGTGGGTTCTCATTGTCAATCTGGCCTTGTTCAGCCTTCTCAAAACCGATTCGCTGAAAGGGAAAACCCGTTTCTTCTACCAACAGGCGATTTTTGTGTTCCTGCTGATCTTCATTCCCATAACTGCTTCGCTGATAAAATATTACAATTACGAAGAAATCGATAATCCGAGAACATTTTTACTTGTCCAGCCCAATATCGATCCGTATCATGAGCATTTTGATTTCGCAGCGGAGCAGGAAAAGACGGGAAAATTTATTGCCCTGACAGAGAAGGCTTTAACATCTGACATCGATTATATTGTCGGCCCCGAAACTTTTTTCGAAGACAACTGGCGCATCAACAACTTTTGGATCTATACCACATTCCGAAAAGTGCAAATGCTGACAACCTATTCCGGCCAGCCGTCGCTGATTATCGGGGCAACCACCAGCCATGTTTTTGCAGCGGATGAGAAATCGACCGCAACGGCCAGAAAATCGGAAAACGATGATTATCTGTTTGATGTTTATAACTCTGCTGTTTTTTTTGCCCCCGACGGCGCTTGCCAGCTCTACCACAAATCCATTTTAGTGAGTGGCGTCGAGAAAATGCCCTTTGCTAAACATATGCGTTTTCTGCAGCGGTTTGTAATCGATTTGGGTGGCACTTCGGGCGGCTACGGCATACAGGAACGTCCGTCGGTTTTCGACGCTCCCAACGGCGATAAAATTGCGCCGGTTATATGCTACGAATCGGTTTTTGGAGATTATGTGACTACGTTTATGGGGCAGGGAGGAGGTTTGCTGGTAATCATCACCAACGACGGATGGTGGAAGAATACGCCCGGTTACCGGCAGCATTTTTCCATGGCGCGGCTACGTGCCGTCGAGAACCGCCGCTCTATAGCCAGAGCCGCCAATACGGGCATTTCTGGCGCCATCAACCAACGTGGCGACGTAGTGGCAAGAATCGAATGGAATGAGGAAAATGCAGAAAAAGTGGCACTCAACTATAACGAGGAACTTACTTTTTATACGAAAAACGGCGACTTTAT
>WRIQ01000278.1 GCA_009782655.1 Prolixibacteraceae bacterium | reverse complement strand
GACACATCCCTGATCGGACGAGCGCAATTCCAGAAATTCGACGTCTTTCAGTTCTTCGTTTTCTGTTTTTTCCAAAATTTTCACCACATTATGGATCCCGTCAACGGCCATCGACTTGAAGTCGAACAGCCGCGCTTCGCCACGGGGCAGGCTCCATACGATTCCTTCGCGTGTGAGTTGATTTCTGTATCCCTGAAAGCTGATGGCAGGGTTGCGCGAAAGCACCGTCATCACGCGGTTGTAAAGCTCGTTCATGTTGATTACGCCGTTGATGATGCTTTTTTTCTCACCCAGCGGGGCTTTCACGGCGGCAATTTTCGCGGAGCAGGGTGCGATATAGAAAAATCCTATTTCGCTTTCGGCGGCTCCTTTTTTCTTCAACTTCTCAAGAATATAACTGGAGGCCAAATCGTGGGGAGCCTTCAGTTCCATAATGTTACTGGCCAAAAGCGGATATTTCAATTGAATGAGCCGGACAATGGCCGGACAAAAAGTGGAGATCAGCGGGTAGTTTCCCTTGCGTTCTTTGTGGCTCTCTTTGATGGCGTCAATCAACCATGCAATGGGCTGTTCGACTTCGTAAACATGCGTGAAACCGAGTTCCATGATGGCGGCATAAATCTGGTCGTCGCTGAATTTTTCGGGAAACTGCCCAATCATGGCCGAAGGAATGAGCGCCACGCGGTATTTATAGTTTTTGATTAACGAAATGTCGTCCTGCAAAATGCTGAAAGCATCCACGGGACAAGCTCTCATGCAGTTGCCACAATCGACACAACGACGGCCATTTACATCGGCCAGACCGTTTTTTACCCTGATGGCTTCCGTAGGACAGACTTTCATACAATGGGTGCACCCGAAACACTTTTCGGGATCGACCCACAACGCATGATATTTCTCTTTTTTATACATTATTAATTTACAATTCTAAAATTTCATTGCCGAATGCTAATGTTTATGATTTCGTGATTACTTGTTTCTGTATCGCGATACTTGCCATTTCACAGTCAAAGTTACAGAATGAATATGTTTTTTTGTTTTTATTCCCGCAGGATTTTCTCCATCGGTTTTCCTTTTGCCAATTCGTCAATCAGCTTGTCTATATAGCGAATTTTCTGCATCAGTTTGTCTTCAATATCTTCAACACGATAACCGCAGATTACGCCTGTAATTTTTGAAACTTTGGGGTTTATTTGCGGTGCCTGTGCAAAAAAAGTTTCGAAATCGCTTTTGTTGTCGATCTGTTGTTGCAATGTTTGCCTGTCGTATCCGGTGAGCCAAAAGATGATGTTGTCCACCTCGTCCTTTGTGCGGCTTTTTTTCTCCGCTTTTTGGATATAGTACGGATAAACCATTGCAAATGGCATTTTAAATATTTTTGTATTGTCTGTCATATTATTTCTTTTGCAACGCCTTTCTTAAAAGTAATTAATCATCTTCATGGTTGTTCCCACGCTGGGTTTGCTGGTGATTTCCATCAGGTCGGTATTGCGTTTTATGTTGGGGAGCCCCATGCCGGCGCCGAATCCCATTTCGCGAACTTTTTTCGAAGCCGTGGAAAAGCCTTCGGTCATGGCCTGCTCAATATTGGCGATGCCGGGCCCTTTGTCTTCCAGAACCATGGTTATATGCTTTTCGTCCACGGAAATGAAAATCTCGCCCTCCCATGCATGGGCGACAATATTAACTTCGGCTTCGTAAAGCGCAATGACAATGCTTTTTATCTTGCGCGGCTCTATATTCAACTGTTTGAGCAGTTTTTTAACTTTGCTCGAAGCATCGCCTGCATGTGAAAAATCACCTCCTTTTACGAAATATTTTTGTTCGATTTTCATTTTCAATACACGGGTTTTAATCCTGCTTCGTACAACAATCCGCTGGTTTTGAACAGCGAAAAAGGTGTGCACATGAGTACCATTCCGTTTTCGTGCGCCAGTTGGACCATGTCGTCCGAAGCTTTTTTGTTGCGCGTTAGCAATATAAACTGAATGTCGGCCATTTCGGCGGTTCTGATGGCCTGCGCATTGGCTAATCCGGTTATCAACAGTATGTTGTCGCAGTCGAGTGTGAGCACATCGCTCATCAAATCGGAGGCGAAGGCGCAGTCTATATTTTCGTTTTTCCGGTGCGCGCCTACCACAATGCGCCCTTCAATGTGGGCGGCTATTTCTTGAATGGTCATCTTTAAAAAATTGATGGGCGAAAATAGGATTTTATATGAATTAAAACAGAGAAAAAAATCTATTTTTGCCTCCCTTTATGTGAAATTTAAAACCTATTCAATATGAAAGAAAAAATTGCAATGAACATGAACCCCGTGGTTCAATTTTTGAAAAAAATGCCACAGGAATTTACTAAGGCAGACATCATTAAATACATTGAAGAAAAAGGTATCCAAATGGTGAATTTTCGTTATGTGGCGCAAGACGGACGTTTGAAAACGTTGAATTTTGTGGTGAACAACCGCGAGTATTTAGAGCAAATTCTCTCTGCCGGCGAGCGCGTGGATGGTTCTAACATCTTCCCCGCTTTCATTCACGCAGGCTCCAGCGATCTGTA
>WRIQ01000277.1 GCA_009782655.1 Prolixibacteraceae bacterium | reverse complement strand
AGGCGGAGCAGAAAAAGATTATGCGTGCGCGTGAAAAGGAAGTAATGCGCCGCATAGAGGAACAGAATCTATACGGGAAATAATCACTGTTCCCGCCTGAGCGAAAGCGAAAAATAAAGCAGCAACATTATCGGATACTAAGGAGCGCAACGGAGAATGGGAACTAAAACCGCGATGATTGCTGTGGTCGGCAGGCCAAACGTGGGCAAATCCACGCTGACGAACCTGCTCACAGGAGAGAAAGTCGCAATCGTATCGCCAAAGCCGCAGACCACGAGAAACAGGATCTTCGGCGTGTTTATGCACGGTGATACGCAGATGATACTGCTTGATACACCCGGCTTCCATAAAGCGCGAACGCGCCTTGGGGATTATATGGTTGGCGTCGTCAGGGAAAGCGGTTTACGAAAGCCTATACAACGGCGGAATGGGCAGCAATGGGCTGACGTCGGCGCGGCATGACGTGTTTGCCAAATATCTGGCGCTGAAATATCCCGAAAGCTTCGACAGTGAAATACCCGAAGAATTGGTATATTCGGGAAAATATCGGCTGGACGATAAAATTGTGAAAACAGGCCTCGACGTTGGGAAATTGGTTTTGTCGCCCACAAGAACATACGCTCCCATCATCAAGAAAATACTGCAAAAATGCCGCGCCGAGATTCATGGAGTCATACACTGCTCGGGAGGCGCACAAACCAAAGTCTTGCATTTTGTCGACAATGCGCACATTGTGAAAGACAACCTTTTCCCTGTTCCGCCGCTCTTCCAAATTATCAAGGAGGAATCGGGAACAAACTGGAAAGAGATGTACAAAGTTTTCAACATGGGACACCGGATGGAGATTTATGTAGAGCCGGACATGGCCGACACGTTGATTGAAATATCGCAATCCTTTGGCGTTGAAGCAAAAATAGTGGGGCGCGTGGAGCCTTTCCACGGGAAAAAACTTACCATCCATACCGAAGCCGGACTCTTTGAGTATTAGCTTCGCCATTCCGTTTCACTTCTGATTTTCAGGTCGAGAATTTCGTGCAAAAATCAACATTGGCGCGTAATTCGAAACGTAGCGGCGGTGTTAATTAAATTCATCAGTATAAAAAACAAAACAGATAAAATGGCAGATTATTCATTGTTAGAAAAATTCGAAGCTATCAGGCATCGTTTTGAGGAAATTTCGCAGCAGATCACAGACCCGGATATAATTTCGGACATGAAACGCTATGTGAAGCTCAATCAGGAATATAAGCGTCTCGACGCGTTGGTGAGCGCTTTCAAAGAATATAAATCGCTGGTTGAAAATATCGAAACCGGCAAGCAGATTCTGGAAAACGAAAGCGACATCGAACTGCGTGAGATGGTGCGCGAGGAGATAGAAAATACGGAAGAGTTGTTGCCCGAAAAGGAACAGAATATCAAATTGCTGCTCGTACCCGCCGATCCGGAGGATTCGAAAAATGCGATTCTGGAAATCCGCGCAGGCACCGGCGGCGACGAGGCAAGTATCTTCGCCGGCGACTTGTTTCGCATGTATTCGAAATTTTGCGAGCGCAAAGGGTGGCGTCTCGAGGTGACCAACTACAACGAAGGCACTGCCGGCGGATACAAGGAAATTGTGGCAACCGTCACGGGCGAAGGCGTTTACGGAATTATGAAATATGAATCGGGCGTTCACCGTGTGCAGCGCGTTCCTCAAACCGAAACACAGGGGCGCGTACATACGTCGGCGGCAACGGTGGCCGTTCTGCCCGAAGCCGAAGAGTTCGACGTGGAACTGAAAGAAAGCGACATCCGTAAAGACACCTATTGCTCGTCGGGGCCGGGAGGCCAGTCGGTGAACACCACATACTCGGCTGTGCGCCTCACACACATTCCCACGGGAATTGTGGTGGCCATTCAGGATGAAAAATCGCAGTTGAAAAATCTGGCAAAAGCCATGACCGAACTGCGCACGCGAATCTACAATATGGAATATCAAAAGTATATGGATGAAATTGCCTCGAAACGGAAAACCATGGTTTCCACCGGCGACCGCTCGGCAAAAATACGCACCTACAACTGGCCGCAAGGAAGAGTCACCGACCACCGAATCGGACTTACGCTCTACAATTTGCAGGCGATCATCGGCGGCGATTTGGATGAAATCATCGAAAAACTGATGATTGAAGAAAATGCCGAACGACTCAAAGAAGCTGAAATTTAACACAGAAAAAATCTGAAACAGAACGTCATGAACAGACAAGAACTTTTCACACAGATAAAAGAAAAAAGGTCTTTCCTCGTGGTAGGACTTGACACCGACATCCGCAAAATTCCGAAGCATTTGCACGGCCTATCGGACGATCCCCTGTTTGAATTTAACCGGCAGATAATCGAGAATACCGCCGATTTGTGTGTGGGTTATAAAATCAACCTGGCATTTTTTGAAAGCGAAGGCCCCAAAGGATGGAATGCTGTGGAAAAAACGGTGAACTATATTCGTGAAAACCATCTTTCTCAATTTGTGATTGCCGATGCCAAACGTGGCGACATCGGAAACACATCGAGTTTGTATGCCCGCACT
>WRIQ01000276.1 GCA_009782655.1 Prolixibacteraceae bacterium | reverse complement strand
CGGGCAGGAACCCCAGTCGCTCGCCGGCTTCAACGGCGGGGCGGCTCAGGATAATTCGTTTTATCTCTCTGTTTTTTAGCGCTTTCACGGCCAAAGCAATGGCGGTATAGGTTTTCCCTGTACCTGCCGGGCCAATGGCAAAAATCAAATCGTTGTCTCGGCCTTTTTCAACTAAAACCCGCTGGTTGGGAGTGCGTGCCCGCACCGGTTTGCCAGTGTTGCTATAGACAAGCACGTCGGGTTCGTCGCAGGCTTCGGGCAATCCTTCGAACCGGTTGTCCATAATCCGTGTTATTATATCGTCCGACAAAACATTGAACTGGTAATAATGGTCGAGAATATATGCGAATTTTTTATCGAAAAGCGCCAGCTCGCTTTCGTCGCCCTGCAGGTAGATGGAGTGTCCGCGGGCTGTTATTTTCAGTTTCGGGAAGAAATCGCAAATGCGGTTAAATTTAGCATTGTTAACGCCATAAAATTCAAGCGGATCAATGTCTTCTAAAATGATCTGTTTTTCCAAAGGCCCATTTTTTTTGTTACAAGTGCAAATTTACAAATAATTCCCTTTGCCGCCGAAATCGGAAACTCTAAACTTTTCCTTACATTTGTGAGGTTTAATTATGTTCGGGAAGAAATGTCATCCATCAAATTTAAACATGAACAGTAAAACACCGCAAACGCCGTCCATATTAATAATATATACGGGAGGAACCATTGGCATGGCCGAGAATCCCGAAAACGGCTCGCTCGAACCCATGAAGTTCGACCAAATACAAAAAGAGATACCGGAGCTTATGAAATTCGGATACCGGCTTGAGAGCATCACTTTCAATCCTCCCATCGATTCGTCGAATATGACGCCGGCCATTTGGGAAAAAATAGCGCAGACTATTTTTAAAAACCACCACCATTTCGATGGTTTTGTAATTTTGCACGGCACCGACACCATGGCGTATACCGCCTCGGCACTCAGCTTCATGTTTGAAAACCTCGACAAGCCGATTATTCTCACCGGTTCGCAGCTTCCTGTGGGAAAACTTCGCACCGACGGCAAGGAAAATCTCATCACATCGGTGGAAATTGCGGCGGCAAAAATAAACGGGCAGGCCATGGTTCCCGAGGTGTGCATCTATTTCAACTCGAAACTTTACCGCGGAAACCGCGCTGTTAAAACCGATTCTGAAAATTTCAGCGCCTTTTTGTCGGCCAATTATCCGCTTTTGGCGCAAGCCGGCGTGGATATAAAATACAATTCGGAATTTATCCGCTCTGTGGAGAACAACGGTATTTTCAGGATACACAAAGGATTCGACGAAAATGTGGTTGTTTTGAAAATTTTTCCGGGTATCAACCGCAAGGTGGTCGATTCGGTTCTTTCCATCGGCGGACTGAAGGGAGTGGTGCTGGAATCGTTCGGCTCGGGGAATGTGCCCACGGCGCGCTGGTTTTTAAACAGCATCAGGCAGGCCATACGCAGAAACATCATTTTCCTGAATATTTCGCAATGCCAAGGAGGGAGCGTACACATGGGACAATACGAAACGAGTGTCGAGCTGCTCAACGCTGGCGTAATAAGCGGAAAAGACATGACAACAGAGGCGGCTGTTACCAAGTTGATGTTTCTTTTGGGGCAGGATTTGGTGCGCGAAGAAATGAATATTTATCTAAATAAAAGCTTGTGTGGAGAAATTAGCGAATAAAACGGATTGTTTTGTTGGATTTTTTGTATTTTGCACCCCTCAAAAATTGCAGATGCAGGGATAGGTGCAGGAGTGGTTTATCTGGCACGCCTGGAAAGCGTGTGTACCTCAAAAGGGTACCGGGGGTTCGAATCCCCCCCTCTCCGCAAAAATGAGCGGTTCTTTTAGTGGTTTTGTTACAGGTAACAGTTATTTCTGATTTATAACCAGATAGCGTGTTCCTGAGAACTAAAAAATTCGGGCAGGATAAAAAATGTCGATTCTGTTTTTGAATTTTCTGTTTGATATTATAATTTTGAGCAAATTTAAGTCTGAATAAATCAAGAAGATTATTAATTAAATTTAAAAGCAATTATGAAAAGATTATTTGCGTTACTAGCAGTTTTTGGGATGCTTATTATAGGAGCATCGAACTCTGTAATTGCTCAGGATGCCCAGCAATCGGCCACTGAGCAAGTTGCACAAACTGATTTATCGGTGGATGCGGAAGAGATAGCCGCAGCAGCCAGCGAAGAAGGTAAATCACTTCACAGCCAGTTAAAAAAATACTTCATTGAAGGTGGTCCCACTTTCATGGCGTTGGTTTTAATCTGTCTTATTTTGGGTTTGGCGTTTGCATTTGAAAGAATTCTCTATCTGAATCTTTCCACTTCGAACAACAAAAAACTCCTTGCAAAAGTAGAAGATGCACTTCAGAACGGCGGCATCGAAGCAGCTAAAGAAGTGTGCCGTAACACGCGCGGTCCGGTTGCCAGCATTTTTTACCAGGGACTCGACAGGTTCGACCAAGGTATCGATGTAGTTGAAAAATCGGTAATCTCTTATGGCAGCGTGCAGGCAAGTCTTCTGGAAAAAGGATTGAGCTGGAT
>WRIQ01000275.1 GCA_009782655.1 Prolixibacteraceae bacterium | reverse complement strand
CAAAAACCTCGCTTTGCGGGTGGAACCGACCGATACCGCCGACTCGTGGAACGTGTTCGGTCGCGGTGTTTTGCATCTCTCCATACTTATCGAAACCATGCGCCGCGAAGGATATGAGCTGCAAGTCGGTCAACCACAGGTTATTATCAAAGAGTTAGACGGCGTAGCCTGCGAGCCTGTCGAAACGCTGACCATCAACTTGCCCGATGACTGCGCCAGCCGGATCATTGACGTTGTCACCCGACGCAAAGGCGAAATGCGGATGATGGAAAGTAAAAGCCAGCGTACTTTCCTCGAATTTACGATTCCTTCGCGCGGCATCATCGGAATAAACAATACCATCCTGACGCTCTCAGCCGGCGAAGCGATTATGGCGCACCGTTTTCTGGAATATCAGCCATGGAAAGGCGAGATAGAGCGTCGCCAGAACGGTTCGATCATCGTCATGGAAACAGGGACGGCCTTTGCCTACGCTCTAAATAATTTACAGTCACGCGGGCGATTTTTTATAACGCCGGGCGAAGAAGTATATGTTGGCCAAGTGGTAGGCGAGCATACGAAAGAAGGCGATTTAGTCGTTAATGTTGCGAAATCAAAGAAACTGACCAACATGCGCGCCTCCGGATCGGACGAAAAGATGGCTTTGGCGCCTCCAGTAATCTTCAGTCTGGAAGATGCGCTCGAATACATCAAAACCGATGAATATGTTGAAATAACACCCCGTTTCATGCGCATGCGCAAAATTATCCTCGATGAATTGGAGCGAAAGCGTCAAAATAAGAACTGAAGATTATAAATAACATTTTTTATTTCATTTTCACACGGTTCATTCCCAACGCACTGATCATCCAACGTGGCAAGGGCTTGTGCGGGTTGCGTTTTTCAAGATTGAGATACCAGTTCCATTTCTTTACGATGGGTATTTTCCTTGTTTCAACAAATTCTATCAATGTCCCGTCGGAGTCTTCGAGGTAACCCCAGTGACCTGCGGCATCGCCCATTTGAAAAGTGGCATCGCTTTCGACTGTGAACGGAAAGCCTGCAGATGCGCACGCTGTTTTAAGCGCTTCCATGCCGTGGATGTCGAAACACAAGTGGATGAAACCGATGTCACCCCAATAACGACCCTCGAAAATTTTGCGTGGTATCGTGTCCAATACCTGCACCAGCTCTATCCGGCTTCGTCCAAATAACGCCGACATGCCACCGTGGCGCTCCTCCGAGTGGGTGAGCGCTACCCTGCGGAGTTTTCTATTGCCACCTTTCAAAGGTGCAAAATCGGCAAACACGCCGGTTTCGTCGTATATCACGCTGTCGTAACCCAGTACATTGCCGTAAAGTTGGCGCGCGTGTTCGATGTTGCTTACCCCGATGATACATCCGCAAACACCGCCTGTGATATGGCGTTTGTTTGACTTGAACCATTCGTTAGTCTCGACAATCTGAAGTTTGTTGCCGTACAGGTCGTCCATATAGAAGTACGGCTGCCGGTCGGGACTTTGTAGGATGTCGCTTACCGTGCCGCCTTTACGTATGAATGTTTCGTGCGCCTGGCGGATATTGCTTACCTTTATTTTTGCGGCAAAAATTCCCAAATCGCCGATGGCTGTAACTTCTTTCGCCGCTTGCGGTGTTCTGTCCATGAACTGCCAAATCTCATAACAACTGCCGCCCTGCAGGTTTGCAGCCAAAATAGCGTGCTTCCGGTGGGGACTGCCACCCATGTACGGCGCCATGTATGTAGCGGTATTATTGTCGTCGAATACCTTTACATCGGCGCCAAGCATCCGTCCGTACCAGTGAAAACCTTCAACAGCATCACTCACACCAACGCCGATCTGCTGTATTCCGTAAATGATTTTTTCCATATTAATACTCCTCACATGTTGATTTTATTCTTTCGATTTGATGCCAACTGCAGTTAATAATTTGGGCAAAGTAAAGCAATTTCTCCGAAATAGAAAAATGGGATAAAAAACTTTTTTATAAAGGAGATAACGAAAGCTGAGTGTAGAACAAAAATATGATGCACATCGAGGATGAAAATTTGATTGGATGTGGTTGCCTTACGATTATGAATGTAGTATTTTCGGTTGTGTGATAACCTGCTAAAAATGTTCTATAACATTTTACAAAAATTTCCAAATATTTTTTCTGTATTAATCTATTTTTATACCTTTGCGGCTTTAAATAGAAATAAAAAGAGACAACAGCCATGTCAAATTATCGGGTAAGAGATTTTTTTATACAAACCTTATAAATTAAAAAAAATGAAAAAGTATTTAGTATTAGCAGTTGCAGTCAGTTTTTTTGCCGTCGTACATACATCGGCGCAAGAATCGGCTTTCAGGCAAAACGACAATGTTGTGAGCCTTGGCGTTGGATTTGGCGGGAATCTTTATTCCGGCTATGGATACACACGTTCACATTTCAGCCGTATGCCTACTTTTTCCCTGTCGTATGAGCGATGTATTATTGCCAACCTGTTCAACGATCAAAGTTCGATTGGTGTTGGCGGGTTAGTCGGTTATACCTCTGCCAAGTATGACTACTCAGACTGGGGATGGAAATCAACCGGCCTCATGATTTGCGCTC
>WRIQ01000274.1 GCA_009782655.1 Prolixibacteraceae bacterium | reverse complement strand
TTCCGTTTTCCGAGAGGAAGTGTTTGAGCTGGTCGCGGTTATTACAGCGAATGGTATATTGATGATAGGTATGTGTGCTATAAGGCGCTCTGCTGGGCAGGACGATTTCTTCCACATCGGCAAGCTGCGCGTCGTACCACAGGGCGGTTTTTGAGCGTGCCGCCAAATATTGATCGAAGTACCGAAGTTTCACATCGAGGATGGCTGCCTGAATGCTGTCCAAGCGCGAGTTGACGCCCACTCTTTCGTGTTGATATTTGGCTTTCATGCCGTGGTTGGCAATGGAGTGGATTTTTGCCGTCAGTGCATCGTCGTTGCAAATCAGCGCGCCGCCGTCGCCAAAGGCGCCCAGATTTTTCGACGGAAAAAACGACGTGCAGCCGATGGTTCCCACGGTTCCTGATTTTTTAACGCCGCCGTTTTCGAAAAGATATTCGGCGCCAAGAGATTGGGCGGCATCCTCCACAACCGCCAGATTGTGACGCCGGGCAATCTGCATTATAACTTCCATGTCGGCGCTCTGCCCAAACAGGTGTACAGGCAAAATGGCTTTGGTGCGCGGAGTGATGGCTGATTCAATCTGCGAAACATCAATGTTGAAGTTTTCGGCGCTGACGTCTGCAAAAACCGGTTTCAATCCCAGAAGCGCCAAAACTTCAGCGGTAGCCACAAAGGTAAAAGGCGTGGTGATAACTTCGTCGCCAGGATTGAGCTCCAGCGCCATGAAAGCAATCTGCAACGCGTCGGTGCCATTTCCGCAGGCAACTACATGGCTACCCAGAAAGCGCCCAAGATTCTGCTCGAAAACCGTCACGCGTCCGCCTTTGATGAACACCGATGTTTTAATGACATCGTCCACAGCTTCGTCAATTTCGCCTTTTATTTTCAGATATTGGCCGTATAAATCGACCATTTCTATTGTATTCATGTGCTTACGATTTTTTATTGAAAATGAGGGTTAAAATTCTATTAACCAGATTATTAATGTCAGGAGAAATTTTAAGCAGGTAAGTCAACACGCCGTAGACCAGCGTTACCGTTCCGCTTCTGACGATGATGTCGGGAATCAATGGGAGGCAGGGCAAAACTGTGCCGACAGCAAAACCCGCCATGCCGACAGCTAAAACCAAAAGCAGACGGACGCTCAGTCCCGTGATGCGGAAAGCCACGCGCTGAAGGATAGCTTGCAAACCGGCATTGGTAATCAATGCGATGATTGACGCCGCGGCAGCACCCGCAATGTTGAAACGCGGAATGAGTATAGAACAAAGAATAATCTGCACGGCAACGGAAAAGAGCAAAATGTAGGTCGAAAATTTGTATTTCGACGATGTTTCGGTGATAATGCCTGCCATGCCAATGATGGTAACAAGCAGGATACCCGATGAATAGATAATGAAAGCCGTTTTCCCGTCGGCATATTCGTCAGGAAGAATCTGAAAAATATTGTGCAGGTTCACCATCATTCCTACAAAAATCAAAACTCCGACAATAGCTTGATTCAGGGCTGATTTTTTGTAGAGAGTTCTGATTTGCGCCGTATCGTTATTTTTCCAGTGATGCGCAATAATTCCCGTCGAGATTTTCGACAGGGAGTTGTAGGGCACTTTTATCAACGTGGCAAATGTTACGCACACCGAAAAAATACCCACTTCGGACAGCGAGAGATAGCTGTTTATAAAAACTTTATCGATATTGGCAAGCAAAGTTCCCGATAAACCGATTATCAGGCCGAAGAGCATAACCATCCCGGTTTCTTTTTTCAGGGCGGGAGTCAGGAATTTCGGATCGGGGAGCAGGCTAAACTCATGCCGCTTTATCAGCACAAAAATAACCGGAAAAACCGGTATGCTCATCGACAGAATATATCCGATAAAAAATCCTGAGAAATTGATAAGGTTGAGGCCATATAAAATGATGAGCGCCAAGTTGATCAATTTGTGCATAAATTCGAGCCAGAAAGTTCCGGTGACCGCATCATACAAAACTTTGTTATAGTTGTCGAGCAAAGCGAAAAGAATGCGCATTAGAATCAGCGGTATAAGGAGCCAAATATATTTTTCCAGCAATGGCGACTTGTCGATGTTGCTGCCGATGATTTCGGGCTTGAGAATGATAAATGCCGCAACGGAAAGCAGGAAGCCTGCCAGCCCGGTGATCAACGCCAGAAAAAGAAAACCGTGATTTTGCTTTTCCGGATCGCGGAACACGGGAAACATTCTGTTGATTACCGAGGTGAATCCCAGCGTGCCGAATTGCGAAAATATCAGCGAAATGGCTATGAAAATCTGCACCAGACCAATCTGTTCCGTATCGAAAACATTGGGCATGATGACGCCCATGTTGATATAACCAACCGCTATACCCAGATAAGACCAAAAGGCTCCTTTAATCGATTGTTTGATAATGACGCTCATAATTGTGCCTCAAAGCTAATAAAATCCTTATTTTTGCGGGACGCTCACATAACAAATTAATTTCATACCATGGAAAAACGCGCGTTCCTGCACAAAACAGGATTTCATTTACTGGCCATAATTTTCTTTTTTGTCGTAGCTTACGTATACATGTTTCCACTTTTAGAAGGAAAACAATTGGTCA
>WRIQ01000273.1 GCA_009782655.1 Prolixibacteraceae bacterium | reverse complement strand
ATTGCTTTTTTGTCGCCGCAGATTGCACGCATGAGCGGCCACTTTTCGCTGTCATGGATATTCTGGATTCCCATAATGATTTGGCTGATAATTCGTTTCGATAAAACGCGTTGGATTTTTTTCACCATTCTAATTTGTATTGTCACGTATATAGCGGGTTTCATGCACTTCTACCTGATGGGCTTCATGGGCGTTTTGCTGGGTGGTTACTGGCTTTCGCGATTTGTCCGTTATCGCCGGGCGTTCACATTTTGGTACCGCGATTTGATTCACATATTTTTTCAGTTCGTTTTACCGGTTTTGGCTGTTCAGTTTGTGCTGCTCATAAACAACAATGTGGCCGACCGGCCTTCCCATCCATTCGGATTGTGGAACAACACAACGCATCCGGTGGCAATTTTCCTCCCTTCGGGAAAGCCATGGGCTTTTGTTCCTCACATAATTACGGTTTTCAGGCACATCTCGTGGGAATCGTGGGCATATGTGGGAACAACCGCATCCATCGGATTTTTCGTTGGCGCAATACTGATTGTCAGGAGGTTCATACTTAGGAAAAACTATCTGAAAGTAAACGATTCGCTGATTATTTCCATCCTTTTCTGGGTGTCCATACTGGCGTTGCTATTCTCCATTGGTCTGCCTTATATTCTGGGGATGAATGGCATAGCTACTTATGTGGGCATTTTCAGGCAACTTAGGGCGCTGGCGCGCTTCTCGTGGGTTTTCTTCTACATGATCAATATTGTCGTTTTTGCGGCGCTGTTCCGCAAAGCTTTCGCGGCGCCTGCCCGATGGTGGTGGAAAATAATTGCTGCACTGGCGGTTGTTTTGTTGATGTATGAAGGGATTTTCAATGTGCAGAATACTTCGTCGCAGTTGGCAAATCACATTCCTGCACTGGAAGACGGCGACAACCTGACATCCGAAAATGCGTGGGTACACAAAATAAATCCCGCCGATTATCAGGCAATTATACCAATTCCCTATTTTCATGTAGGTTCCGAAAATATATGGCTCGAAGGCAGTCACAATGTACAGCAAACCACCATGCTGGCGTCCCTGAAAACCGGCTTACCGACTACCGCCGTTATGCTGAACCGCACATCTGTTTCGCAAACCTATGTAAATTATGCGCTTTTCACGGAGCCTGCCGAGCGGCTTGATTTTCCCGATTATCTCCCTGACGACAAGCCTTTCCTTGTGTTGGCGATGAACGATTATAAGCCCAACGATACGGAGGAATTTCTGCTCAAACAAACCGTTTTTGTGCTGACTACCAACAATTTTACGCTTTACCGGCTTCCTGTTTCCGCCATCAGGCGGCTTAATCTGATATACCGCGACAAAATGTTGCGGCAATTCGCCCGCGAATCGCTGTCGCCCAACCGCGAGTGGTCTGTCAGCAACGCTTCGGCTTGGTACAAATATGTTTCGTTCGACGATCTTCTGTCGGACAATGCCTTTGCAGGCAGGGGTGCCGCGCAGTTCACTTCGGGCGGCTGGCAAACCGTTTGGTCTGATACGCTTAAAAATGTAGCCGCCGACAAGTCGTTGAAAATCTCATTTTGGATAAATAATTACAAAAAAGATGCTTACCTGCAAAGCAGCTTCCGCCTCGAACAGATAAATCAGGCAACAGGCGAAATTGATTATGTGTTTGATAATCAATTTTTCAAATATATAAAAGCATTTTATGGCGAGTGGGCGCTGATTGAATTTGACGCCGTAACCCGCAACAACGACGAGATATTGAGATTATCGATGGAGAATGATATTTTGAAGAAAAACCTGTTCCAATTGGATGAACTTCTCTTGCGGGAATCTTCGCTGAATGTCTATCAAACTTCCGGGAATTTTTTGAAAATAAATACACTGCCCATTTTCATGGGCAGGTAGCGAAGCCGACTTGCCCGAAAAAACCTGCGGGAAAATATTATTTCAAACTGCTGCGGCTAAAAAGGTTACAACGTATTCAGAGTATCCTGCCTGATTATATGTTGCACCGCTCGCTTACGTTCATTGGTTGCTCAAGCCTTGCGACTTGCGCATTATTTTGCCATTCCAAACCTTAAATAAAGAACGCAGCCCGAAAGACTTTAATAAGAATCTTAAAGAATTCTGATGCTTATTAACAGCCTTTCAGCCTGCGTAATTCAAATTTTATTATGATTAAAGCAGGGTGAATCTACTTTAATCTGCTTCTTCACCTGCAGGATTCGTCGTTTCGAAATGATTTTCGTATTTCCTCAACAGGTAGGTAATCAAAAAATAACACACAATTACCAATAGTGGTAAAGTTAAAAACAATAATATGGATTTTAGAAACATAGCGGCATTTTTTAATATTTATTACTTTCTTCAGATAATTCCTGAACATCAATTTTTTTGCGGTTCATGACTTTCCAGAAATACCATATATAAGCCAGCACAAAGGGTATGAAAAGTGAGACATAACTCATTGCCACCAATGTGAAATGGCTCGACGAAGCGTTTTGGATGGTCAGCGACGATTGCAGGTTATAATTAGACGGATAGAATGCCGTATTATTTAATCCTGCAACAAAAAACAACGCCAAAACAGTGAATACCGTTCCTGCTCCCGTGAAATAAAA
>WRIQ01000272.1 GCA_009782655.1 Prolixibacteraceae bacterium | reverse complement strand
GGGCGCTACTTTTAACCTTCCCGATACATGATTTTTAATAAGTGTTTCCATATATTGTTGTGATGCGAGGTTTACAGCTTCATGTTTACACCGATGCAGTAATAAGTCATACCTTATCCCGCTACTGACACTAATTCTTTTTACTCCAGCAATTTTTGATGCTTGCATATATAATTCCAACAAAGGCGTGTGGTCGGTTTTTAAATTTTTACAAATTACAGGGAATATACATGAAGGATTTTTACAACGCTTGCAGGTAGTGGTATCCTCGCTGTTCATTTGATACATATTGGCTGAAGGACCCCCTAAGTCGCTGATATGACCTTTGAAATCAGGCATTTGTGTAATTGCATGAATTTCATTAATGATTGAATTACTGCTTCGGGAACTGATATATTTTCCCTGATGTGCCGAAATCGCACAAAAGGCGCATCCGCCGAAACAACCTCGGTGAATGGTCACAGAGTGTCTGATCATCTCATAAGCAGGTATCACCTTGCCTTTATATTTCGGGTGCGGCAAACGTGTATAGGGCAAATCGTACCATGTGTCTATTTCTTTAGGGGAAGCAGGCGGATAGGGCGGATTTACCACAATCGTCTTGTTGCCGGTTTTTTGGATGATTGTGGCAGCAGCATATTTATTGGATTCTTCTTCGATGATTCTAAAATTTTGCGCATATGCTTTGGGCGCCGACAGGCAGGCTTCGTGCGATGCCAATTCTATTTCTTCCCAAAGATTTTGCGTGGCATAATCCTGTCCCTTTTCCCGTTGAAACGCTGTTTGCGGAATATTGGTCAGTTTTTTTATGTCGATTCCACGTTGCACGAGCTGGATAAAATTGGTGAGGGATTTCTCGCCCATGCCATAGAAAAGCAGATCGGCGCCCGAATCGACCAGAATGGAGGGCATAAGCTTATCTGACCAGTAATCGTAGTGCGTGATGCGGCGCAGCGAAGCTTCTATTCCTCCGATAATCAAGGGAATATCGGGATAGAGTTCTTTCACGATTTTAGAATAAACAATTGTCGCATAGTCGGGGCGCTGGCCTGCTTTTCCGCCGGCAGTGTAAGCATCGTCGGAGCGTCGGCGGCGGTTGGCGGTGTAGTGGTTGACCATCGAATCCATGCATCCGGCAGTGATGGCGAAAAACAGATTGGGGCGCCCCAGTTTCCTGAAATCGCGCAAATCGTCGCGCCAGTTGGGCTGCGGGACAATGGCTACGCGCAGTCCGGCGGCTTGTGCAACACGCCCGATTACCGCTGTGCCGAAAGAAGGATGGTCGACATAAGCATCGCCCGAAAAAAGAATCACATCCGCCGAATCCCAACCGCGAATTTCCATTTCTTTGCGCGACGTAGGCAACCATTTCGAACTATCCCATTTTTCCATGTTGCAAAGAAACAACATAATGCCGACACTTTTCGGGCTTTTGCATATTCTTCGCCCTGTAATATTGTTTTTACGATAAAAAAGAATATTTTCCGCTCGAATTTTAAGCGAGAACGAGGTAAATGGACTTAAATAAAGCCGCGCAACAATTATGCTTTTAAATCCGAAAGTTCCGACCTGAATATTTTGGTGGAAAACATGGAACTCGACACCAACAAACTCGACAAAATTATCGGCTTCAATGTGAATCCCAAATTTAGCAACTGCCCCGACGGGTTTACCATTCTCAATATCTTCGACGTACCCAAGGCAACCACCAAATCGCTGTCGAAAGAGACCAACGACGGCCAGCTTTTGGAAAGATTCTACACAAACAGGAAATAATGATTGGAAAAAATCTGCTGCCGCCCGCCATAATTTGTATTTTTGCATGATAAAATATTACTATGGACGAAAAGGAATATCATCATATAGAAAATCACCCCGATTACAAAGGGTTGAAAGTGAACGAAGGCATTGAGCAGCCCGAAAGCGTCAGCGAAGATTCCGTGCAGCGTTTTTTGAAGAAGAAGCGGCGCAGGCACTCTGCCGATGAATATGTGGAAGGTATTTTGGGCGGCGATATCACATTGTTGAGCCAAGCAGTTACGATGGTTGAAAGTTCCAAACCCGAACATCAGGAGGTGGCCCGCGAGATAATAACGCGCTGCCTGCCTCACAGCGGAAAGTCGATACGCATCGGCATAACTGGCGTACCCGGTGTGGGGAAGAGCACTTTCATAGAGAGTTTCGGGCGAATGCTTACGCAACAAGGACACAGGCTGGCGGTGTTGGCCATCGACCCCAGCAGCGAGCGCAGCAAAGGAAGCATACTGGGCGATAAAACCCGCATGGAAGAGCTGGCCGGCGATCCCAATGCCTATATTCGCCCCAGCCCGTCGGCAGGATCGCTGGGAGGCGTGGCGCGCAAAACTCGCGAAACGGTGATAGTTTGCGAAGCCGCAGGATTTGACGTTATCTGCATCGAAACGGTGGGCGTTGGACAAAGCGAAACCGTGGTACATTCCATGACCGACTTTTTCCTGCTTCTAATGCTGGCAGGCGCCGGCGACGAGTTGCAAGGCATAAAACGCGGCATCATGGAAATGGCTGATTTAGTAACTATCAACAAAGCCGACGGCGGAAACTTGGAAAAAGCTGAGGTGGCACGCATCCAATATA
>WRIQ01000271.1 GCA_009782655.1 Prolixibacteraceae bacterium | reverse complement strand
TGATCACATTAATTTATATAAATTTACTGCCTTTATAAATAATTTAAAATGCGAAGATCATATCACTGTTTATGAAGATTATGACTGGGACGACAATCTTATCAGCGTTGAAAGTAAAACAAAGGTTGAGTTTCAGGATTACGGAATGGTCGAACAATACCGAATAAATAACGGAAAATGGCAAATTTATGACGTATATTTTGAAAAATATTTTGTGATTGATTTATCTAAAAGCGGAAAAAAGGAGCATTTAATTCATAAAAGAATATATGTCGAGGGTGAAACTAAACCGTTTTGGCAAGACGCTTTGTTATGGACCTATAAAAATCTCACGATTTTACCGTTTATTTTCGGAACTCCTCAATATAAGGGCGATTATTTGGAATTTGACGTAAAATGCAATTGCGGACAGCTCGCTTATGTCTCGCCGATGTTGAAATTAAATTCTAAATTTAATCCTCTTACAAATCATTTACACAGGAATTGGGAAAGATTTGTCGAGTTTCTTCCGTCCGAAACAACCTCCACAACTACTGCTCAATCTACAACAACCACAACAACAACCGCTAATATAAACACATCTTCAACTTCAACAACCTCGGCAACCTCAACCACGACTACAACAGCAGGAAACAGCGGGGGAGACGAAAATAAAAATTTTTTAGATTCACTTTTAGACGGTATAAAGGGTTTGTTTATTCCAAGCGATGATTTTTTCAGCAATCAATTTGACGATTTAAAATTGGGATTTGAGGGGAAAATCCCCGTAATTTCGCAAGTTATAGAAGTAGCTGAAAATATTTCTGAACTCATAGGAAACGAGGGCAAAATTCCCGAAGAAAACGAAGAAGAAAACGAAGAAACAGGCAGCGAAGAAACCCCAGACGAATGGTTCGACGAAGAGTAATCACTGAACAGACGTCATTGTCCATATTATTGTGAAAACCCGTCTTGACTCGCTGTGTTTTTGCGGAATAATAGGATATAATCGCTCATTTTTTTGCAATACTTCTTGTTTTTCATGGGATTGTGGCATCATGAACGAAGTGAATGATATAATGTGCAGTAATGCCGTGGGCGCCGATGAGTATGGATGATATGAATGTGGAACCTGAAACCCCGAACACTTCTAAACGCGTTACTCTGAAACGAAGGCACGCAAAAGTGCTTCGGAAAGTGGCGGAAGCCGGACTTGGGGATGCCGGGGTGAAGCCCCGCCAGCACGCCCGCCCGGCGGCGTTGCGCAGGGGCGGGGGCTTTGGCGCTCTGCGTCGCAAACCCAGCCGCCACCGGACAAAGAGCTTCAACCCTGCAAGGACGATGGTGCTGGGGTTTCTGGTTATCATCTTTGCCGGGGCATGCCTGCTCAAACTCCCGATAGCATCGCGCGACGGGGGTTCTGTGCCATTTTTGACTGCTCTATTTACGTCCACCTCGGCCACGTGCGTCACTGGGCTGATAGTTGTGGACACTGCTACGACCTGGAGCTTCTTCGGCAGGGCTGTCATACTGTGCCTGTTCCAAATCGGCGGGTTGGGTTTCATAACGATCACGACTATTTTCTTTTTTCTCATGGACAGGAAAATCAGCCTGACCCAGCGGCTCCTGATGGTCCAATCGCTTAACCTTCATGACAGGCAGGGCATTGTGGGGCAGGTCCGCAGCGTTTTGTTGGGTACGTTCATTTTTGAAGGGTTTGGGGCGCTGATACTCTGGGCGCGTTTTGCGCCGGATTATGGCGTTTGGGGCGGGCTCGGCATGGGGGTATTCCATTCCGTGTCCGCGTTTTGTAACGCCGGCTTTGCCTTGATGGGCGATTTCAGGCGTTTTTCCAGCCTTGCCGCGTATTCGGGGGATGTTGTGGTCATGATCACGATCATGTTGCTTGTCTTCATTGGGGGGCTTGGGTTTTTCGTTTGGGAGGACGTCCGCCGCCGCCGACGTTTTTCTCGGCTCCATCTGCATTCCAAGTTGGTGCTGACTATTTCGCTTTCCCTGATAGTGGTTGGCTGGGTTTTCTTTTATTTCACCGAGAGGTCAAACCCGGCGACGTTAGGCGGGATGCCTTTTTCACAGGCGGCAGTCGCCAGCCTTTTCCAGTCAGTGATGCCGCGCTCCGGCGGCTTTTCTGTGTTCGACCAGGCGGCGCAGAAGGGCGTCTCCAAACTGGTGTCTATGGCTCTTATGTTCGTCGGCGGGTCGGCCGGTTCGACCGCCGGTGGTATCAAAAACGTGACGGCGGGCATTTTGGTTTTGTCGGCGCTGCGGTCCATGATGGGCAAGAGGAGGCTGACCGTGTTCAAGCGTACTATCCCTGAGACGCAGGTCGTCAGCGCGTTCTCTATTGTTTGCATGGCGCTCTCTGCCTGGTTCATAGGCACGGTGGCGGTCGCGCTCATCCAGCCGGAGCTGCCGGTCATTGGCGTTATGTTTGAGATGGCGTCGGCTATTGCAACATGCGGGCTTTCGCACGGGATAGTGCCTCTGCTGGCGCCTGTGCCTATGGTCATAGCGATGCTGCTGATATTTTTCGGGCGGATCGGCATAATGACTGTCGGTATGGCTGCGTTTTTCAAGCATGGCCAGGTGGAGACTACAAAGCGCCCCGAAACTTGG
>WRIQ01000270.1 GCA_009782655.1 Prolixibacteraceae bacterium | reverse complement strand
GAATCGTACAAGGAGAGCGGAAGCGGTCCCGTGCCTGCCGTCTTTTGCGATTACGCATCGGCCGGAAATACACACGACGAGAAAACCGCCTTCAAGGTGTGGATGCAGCAACTTGTCCATCCCTCGAAGTTGTACGATAAGTATTAATTATAGTCATTAGTAATAATCAAGTCATTGCTCAATATTTACAGAGGTGAGATGTAAACATGAACCTGAGAAATTTCACACACAATATTTGAAGTACTGAATAAAAAAAAACCGATTATGAAAAAGATAATTTTAATGTTTACGGCCATTCTGTTTATACATATTAGCAGTTTTGCGCAAAATGTTAGAATAATACATGGGCCTTATTTGCAGGCCATTGACGAAACAGAAGTAACCATTGTTTGGGTAACCGACAAAAATGCGGTGTCGTGGGTCGAAGTGGCGCCTGCGGGCAACGACAGTTTCTATGGCGCTCAACGGCCGCAATATTACGAAACCCGTAACGGCAACCGTGTGGTGGGGAAACTTCATAAAATCCACATTCCTAACCTCAGCAAGGGAACCGGATATCGCTATCGTGTTTTTTCGCGCGAGGTGTTAGAATACGAAGGGCAGCACCGCGTCCTATACGGAAATGTGGCCTCCACCAATGTCTATTCGCGAAAGCCGCTGCGTTTCACTACCCTCGATGGGGCAAAACCCGAAATGTCGTTCGTCGTGCTGAACGATATTCACAGCCGTTTAGACGATTTCAATGCGTTGTCGAAAAATGTTGAATACGGAAAAACCGATTTTGTGATTTTCAACGGCGACATGGTTTCGTCGATGATTGACGAACAGCAGTTTTTTTCAGGTTTTATGGACGATGCCGTAAAACTTTTTGCCTCCGAAGTTCCCATGTTTTTCGCACGCGGGAATCACGAAACACGTGGCAAATTCAGTGTCAGTTTTCCCGACTATTTTCCCACGCCCACCGGCAGGCTCTATTATGCTTTCAGCCACGGAAATGTCAGGTTTATAGTTCTGGATGCCGGCGAAGACAAGCCCGATTCCGACGTCGAATATTCAGGATTGGCGCAATTCGACGCTTACCGCACCGAGCAACAGGATTGGCTGAGAATGGAGTTGGAAAGCGATGATTTCAAAAAAGCGGTTTACAGAGTGGTTGTCATTCATATTCCGCCGCTTGGCTCCGATTGGCATGGCCCGCTCGATGTGAAAAAGAAATTTCTCCCCTTGCTCAACAACCAAGGCATTACAGTCATGTTGTGCGGCCACACACATCGCTATCAATATATAGAACCCGACGGTGAGAATCTTGGTTTCCCGATACTTATCAATGCGCAGAATAGTAACCTCGAAGTTGTGGTCGGGTCAAATGGAATGATGATAAAACGAAACGATGTCGATGGAAAAGAGCTCAACTCGTTTTCTTTCAAGCCGATGAAATAAAATATATTATAAGCTAATAAATTTAAACATTTAATGCCATGACAAGATTTCTTATTTTTATTCTCGTGTGTTGTGTTGCCGTTTTTGCGTCCTGTTCGACGAAAGAGCTTACCGACGACAAGGTAAACCTGATTTTCGATACCGATTTTGGGCCCGATTATGATGACGTGGGCGCCATCACCGTGCTTCATTCGCTGGCCGACAGGGAAGAAGTGAATATACTGGCCACCATTGCCAGCACAAACCACAAAAATATTGCGGCGTCGCTCGATGTTTTCAATACCTATTTTGGGCGTCCGGATATTCCGGTTGGCGTTCCTAAAAAATACGGTCTGCCCGACGGCGATTTTCAAAATTGGTCGGATACGGTGACGGCAAACTATCCGCACAAAATAAAAACAAACAGCGACGCGCACGATGCTTTGGAACTCTACCGCAAAATTCTGGCGGCGCAACCCGACCGTAGCGTAACCATCGTAACCGTAGGGTTTCTCTCCAATCTGGAGTGGCTGCTGAAATCGGGCGGCGACTCACACTCGAAATTGACAGGCGCTGAACTGGTGAAGAAAAAAGTGAAAAGGCTTGTGTGCATGGCAGGCGTTTTTCCCCAAGGGAGAGAATTTAATGTTTTGAAAGATGCCGCCGCATCGAAATTTGTTTTCGAGAATTGGCAGGGAGAAATCATTTTCAGCGGTTTTGAAATCGGGAAAGAGATAAAAACGGGTCTTCCGCTGGTGCAGAACGAAATGATAAAAAATAGCCCGGTGAAAGACGTCTTCCGCATATCGATGGCAAAATCGGAAGAAGACACAAATGGGCGTATGAGCTGGGATCAGACAGCAGCGCTGGTGGCCGTGAGAGGCGCAGAACCATATTATAGCCTCGAAAAAGGAAGAATAAAAATTGTTGACTCCAAGGGAAACAACGATTGGGACGCAAACGGTGAAGGACATTTCTACCTCAAAGAAAAAATGCCGCACAAAGAGGTCGAAAATCTGATAAATAACCTGATGATGCGTTGATAATGGGAAGCCGGTTCAAAAAAGAGGCGAACATTTTATTAATTCAAAAACGGAAAAAGTAAGATAAGTAGAGGCATTTTCAGAGTAACAATCTTTGATTGCTTAAACCAATTGGAATGGTGGAAAATTCTTGTTCCTTTTCTATATCTGATGTTTATGTT
>WRIQ01000269.1 GCA_009782655.1 Prolixibacteraceae bacterium | reverse complement strand
CGCGTTTTCCGCCAAGATTGATCCATCCGGTATAGCGGGGTTGATTGTAGGTAGCCGCCAAGTCGATGCGGGCGTCGGGCAACCGGCGGTAAAATTTCAGCGGAATAGCCAATTTGTTCCACGCATTGGGCACATAACTCATGATACGCAATTCGTTGTATCCATAGTCTGTCGTAAATCCTATATGGAAACGTTGCGAGGTGGTAATACGATATTCGAGCACCACAAAATTATATTCATCCCAGTTGCGGGGCAGGTCGGGATTAATATCCCGAATGGCAAATTTCTGTCCGGAAATCTCTTTACTGCTGTCGAAATTGATTTTAAATCCTTTCGGAGCAGCCGTACATTGCATCATAAAAAGCAGGGCAAAGGCGGCCATGCAAGAGGTAATTACTCGTTTCATACTTTTAGATTAAGGTTCAAGACAACTTTAGCGTTCAATTTCTAAAATTTTTAAGTAAAGATAAATAAATATTTTGATTTCTGTAATTGTATCTAAATTCACATTCTTTAATATGCAAATAGAACGTATGCTTATGCATCCCTCTGAACTTAGCCAAGCGGATTTTACAAAGCCTCCCAAAATTTTCAATCCCGTTGATATGGCTGTATCCATTGACGAATTCGTTTTCGCCATGTTTGATTCGGTAGTGCTTTTTGTAGCCAAAGTCAGCCAATCCGTCTACGTCTCAAATCCATCGGAGTAAATGACCGCTGTTGTATCTGCCTTTCTCTTGATAACAGGCATAATCTGGGCAATAGAACAGTTTTTGACGATTTGTGTGTATACTTTATCGCCACGTTCGAGCATTCCAAGAACAGGTATTTCGCTCAGAAATGTGCGTAACTTCTATATACTTGTTTTTCATTGTCCAATAATAACTTACGAAGATAATTATCTTTTAAAGTTGTTTTGAACCTATATTTATTAAGGGTTATTGAATTTTGTTGTTTTCAGCAACAAGCTGTTGGCGACAACACTTATGCTGCTCAGCGCCATGGTTGCTCCGGCAATCATCGGGTTGAGCAGAAATCCGTTTACAGGGTAGAGAACGCCCGCAGCGATGGGTACAGCAATGATGTTGTAGAAAAAAGCCCAGGATAGGTTTTGCCGGATGGTGCGAACCGTAAGTTTTGACAAGCGGATGGCTTTCGGAATTTTCAACAAATCGGACGAAATGATGGTCATTTGTGCCACATCCATGGCTATGTCGCTGCCTTTGCCCATGGCGATGCTCAAATCGGCTTGCGCAAGGGCCGCGCTGTCGTTGATGCCGTCGCCGACCATGCCGGTGATTTTGCCTTCAGTTTGTAATTTTTGAACGAATATTGCTTTCTCATGCGGCAGCATTTCCGCCTTAAAATGGTGGATACCCACCCGCTCTGCAATTTCGCGGGCTGTGGTTTCGTTGTCGCCGGTGAGCATGTAAACTTCAATATTCTGACGGTTCAGTTCGGCAATTGTCTTAATCGACGTCTCTTTTATTTCGTCGCTGATTCCGATGACGGCCAGCGCTTTTTCACTGTCGGCCAGCCAAACCACCGTCTTCGACGCTTCCGCCAAACGCCGCGCTTCCGTTTCAAGTGTGCTGTCGGAGGCAATATGGTTTTCGGCGAGCACCTTCCGGTTTCCTGCAAAATAGGTCTCTCCGCCGTATTTCCCTTTAATACCTTTGCCCGTGATGCTTTCGAAGTTCTCTATTTTCACAGGTTTTGCCGATTCCAGAAAATTTACGATGGCTTCGGAGAGCGGATGTTCCGAAAGTTTTTCGAGGCTGGAAAAAATATTTTCGATTGTTTCATCGCTGTCGCCGCGCCTGAAAAAATCGGTGACAACCGGTTTCCCCCGGGTGATGGTTCCTGTTTTGTCTAATACAATGGCATTCACTTTACGCGCTGTTTCGAGGCTTTCAGCGTCTTTTATCAGGATTCCGTTTTCGGCACCTTTGCCGACGCCGACCATGACGGCTGTGGGCGTCGCCAAGCCCAGCGCACACGGACAGGCGATGATCAAAACCGTGACCATAGCCAGCAGCCCATGCGTAAATCCATTTGCCGGATCGAGCAGAATCCAAAGGACAAATGACAGGATAGCGACGCCGATGATAACAGGCACGAATACTTCGGCGATTTTGTCGGCTAATTTTTGCACGGGTGCCTTGCTACCTTGTGCTTCCTGTACCATTTTGATTATCTGAGACAACAGTGTTTCGGCGCCCACCTTTTCAGCGGCGAAACGAAAACTTCCCTTTTGGTTGATGGTTCCTGCAAAAACCTTTGCTCCTTTTTCTTTCAGAACGGGCGCAGGTTCGCCGCTGAGCATGCTCTCGTCAACATACGAATGGCCTTCGGTTACCAAACCGTCGACAGCAATTTTCTCGCCCGGCCTCACAATCAGCGTATCGCCGCGTTGTATTTGCGCAATGGGGACTTCGCTATGAACGCCCTCGTTGTCCACAATTGTGACGGTCTTAGGCTGCAAACCCATCAGTTTTTTTATGGCCGAAGATGCGTTTCCTTTCGCCTTATCTTCGAGGAGGCGTCCCAGTAGAATGAACGTGATGATGACGCTGGCCGCTTCGAAATAAACATGCGGCTGAATGCCCCGTCGGAGCCAGAAATCG
>WRIQ01000268.1 GCA_009782655.1 Prolixibacteraceae bacterium | reverse complement strand
GATTCGGCTTGCTTCACCTGCTGCTTGATTTCGAGGTTCTCGTTCATCAATATTTCATTGCGGCGGCTCAGCGAATCTATCTGAACAACAAAATCGCGCATAATGCCGCGCAGGGAGTTCACCTCGTTTTGGTATTTCGAAATGCGCTCTATGCTCAGTTTCTTGGTTTGCTCAATCTCCACCAGTAAATCCTTGACTTTTGTCTGCGCCTTGTATATCTCTTCGTTGAGCGTTTCGTTTTCGGTTTTCAGCGAGTCGTAGCTGACGATTATTGAATTTAACTGCGATTGAATAGAATCTTTCTCATTGGAAATTTCGCGCACAATTTGCTGATAATCATTTCGTTGCGTAACATAAACAACAAATAGACCTATCAGCAAAAGCGAAAGAAGAATAACAAAGATGTTGTTTCTTTTTTCTTTATGGGTTGCCCCCAGAAAATGCTTCTTGGGCTTGGATACTTGCTCTTCCATAATGTTAACGTTGTTATTGTACAAAAATATAAATTTTCTGTTGTTTACAACGGGAAAACAAAAGATTGCGTATAAATTGGTATGACGTTCGTCATTTTCAAGTTTTACAGATGAACTGTTAAATATGGCAATTATTGCTGGATGACAGGAAAATGGAAACCGGAAAAAGCAAAATTTGTTGCTTTTTCCGGTTTGCGAGCTTTGAAATTTTAATCGGTTTATTTAGCCAGCGAATTGCAAATCTCCTGATTTATTTTGCGTATGCGTGCTTCATCGAGTTTTATGACTTTGCGGTCGTAGGTCATCAATCCGTTTACTTCTATCTCCACGTCGGTGGTTTGTGTATAAACGGCTGCCGAGTAACACCCGGGAATTAGTTGCTTGAGTTTTTCTGCCAAATCGACATAAGCGTCCGTCACTTCCTTCGATGTTTTATACTGTACATATCCCCAGTTGCGATCTTTTTCCCACAGGTGGTCGCTCTGCGCGAACCCGATTCCGCCATATTCGCCCAGAACGCAACTACGCGCCGGATCATACATCCCGATTTCGGGATGCGGATAGTTGTGCATATCAATCATATCGCCGGTGAGATAGTGGTTTCCTCCACTGGCCGGATTGACGAGGCGCGATGGATCGTAGCCTTTCGTCCATTCGACAATTTCCTCGGTTTTGAATTGTCCCCACGCTTCGTTGAAAGGCACCCAAACCACCACCGACGGGCTGGAAACGGCCAAATCCATAATCTCTTTCCACTCTTGGCGGAAGTTGGCTTCCGAAACGGCGCTTCTTTGCAGTTCTTTGCCATTGAAATAGTTGCGCATCTGCCATTGTGGTGAATTGCCGCCATTTGGCATATCTTGCCAAACTAAAATTCCTTCGCGGTCGCAATGGTAATACCAGCGGGCGGGTTCCACTTTCACGTGTTTTCGTATCATGTTGAAACCAAAATCTTTGGTTTTTTTGATGTCGTAAAGCAACGCTTCATCGGTGGGCGCCGTATACAGTCCATCGGGCCACCAGCCTTGGTCGAGCGGGCCAAACTGGAAATAATCCTTGTTGTTAAGCTGAAGGCGCACAATGCCGTTTGCATCGCGTTGTGTAGAAATCTTACGCATTCCGAAATAGCTGTTAACCTTGTCGATGGCGGCGCCATTGCGGATGAGCGTAACTTCCATGTCGTAGAGATTGGGCGTTTCGGGGCTCCACAATTTTGCATTGGGAACATTCACCAGAATTTCCTGAAAGGCCGCCGCTTTCCCCACGCTTACAATATTTCCGTTTTCCAGAACTTTCACTTCCACAATATCGCCGAAAGCCGCTCCGAATGTCGACGCATTGACGGTGATGTTGCCGCCGTCGATATTGGGAATGGTTTTCAGGTGCGTGATATAGGCTTCTTCCACCGGTTCAATCCATACGGTTTGCCAGATTCCTGTAACCGGCGTATACCATATTGACTGCGGCCTTTCAACTTGTTTTCCGCGAGGCTGGAATCCTCTATCCGTAGGATCCCACACTTTCACCACTATTTTTTGGTCTTTGCTTTTCGAGAGGAAAGGTGTGACGTCGAAACTGAACGGCGTATATCCGCCCTGATGGGAGCCTATTTTTACATCGTTGAGCCAAACGTCGGCTTTCCAATCGACAGCGCCGAAATGGAGTATCACCTTTTTGTTTTTCCAAGCCGCCGGAACTGCGAATGTTGTGCTATACCACAATTCGTTGTCCTGCCCAACCCTTTTGGCTACGCCAGACAAAGCCGATTCAACCGGATAGGGTACCAGAATTTTGCCATTCCATTCTTCGGGCATCGATTTTCCGCGTTGGATTATGCTGTAATCCCACAAGCCGTGCAGATTTTGCCACTGTTCGCGCACCATCTGCGGACGCGGGTATTCGGGTAACGGTTTCGCAGGATCAACTTTGGCAGCCCATTGCGTTTTTATACGTTCACCGGCAGGCTCCCAATTTTGCGCATTCAGCAAAGATAACATGGACATAAATATGCCCAAAAACAAAAAAAACTGTTTCATCGATTTAAATAGATTAATGTTTAATACATAGTTACACTTTTCATAATACACTGATACACAATTATTTTCCTTATATCAATATCTATATCGAAATCATACAAGAAAGTGATCAGAAAGTCAAAAATAACCAATA
>WRIQ01000267.1 GCA_009782655.1 Prolixibacteraceae bacterium | reverse complement strand
GGCGGTAGCGTCAAAGATGTCGAGTGTTTCTTTCAGGTTGGGATCGCGATAGCTGGCAAAATAGATACCGCCGTATGCGTTGAAAGAACAGAAACCCCCATAAGCGCCGCCGATGACGCGCACCTGCGTTTGCAGCCAGTCGGTGTTGAGAATCTGCGAAAGCACTTTCATCTTTCCATTCCAGCCAAATCCCAACCTTTTGAAATCGTATCCTTTCACAACATATTGCACCTGCGATGCCGACAGAATGGCTTCGTTGCCTTTGTTGAACTCAAAATTCCAAAAGTGCGTTTTTGCGTCGCCTGTCGGCATTTGTTCCAACGTTTTCTGTATCGCCTCGCTGTAGGCATTCAAATTTTCGGCGCTACAGGTTATCAGTCCCGTCAGGTTACTTCTGTCGAACAAAATGCGGCATATTTCCGACAGTTCGCGACTTACCTCGTCGAAACACCTGTCGAAATCGCGAACCAGCGCCGTAACAAAGCGGAAATATTCCACACCCGACACCAACTCGTTGAACATCCCACGATTGGTGTAGTACGAGGTGGTGCGCGTGACGGCGTAGTTCATCCCTTCCTGCCTGATGGCCGCATCCAACTGCGCCTGATGCCGCACCAGCACAGTTTGCATCCTTTCTTTATCATCGAAACGGGTTCGCAGCAGCAACTCGGCAATGAGTTCCGCCATTTTACCGGCTTTGTCGCTCGTCGCCTTTGAAGAGACCACAAACCGCGGAGCCAGATTTTTATCAAAGCGCCTTTCAAGGAATGTCGACAGGTTGCAACTGTAGCCGCCAGTATGAATATTGAAATCGTTGTCCAAGTTGCCATACGAATAGTTTTCGGTATCCAGTTTCCCCAGAAGAGCCGATAGAAGCGAGGCATACTGAATTTTTTCCTGCGGAAGCGCCAACATGTCGAAATACAAATCCGAATAAATTATCCCATTGGTAAACTGCTTGTTATACATGAAAGGCGTTTCCTTGATTTCCAGTTTATCCAATTCTGCAAATTTCACTTTTTGCTGAATATCCGACAGTTGCAGCATCGGGATGGTTGCCAGCGCTTCGGGAGAATCTTCGCGTTGCTGATATTCAATCAGACTTTGCGTTTCCTCAACCAGTTTATCAATTTCTTCCGCCGTAAGCGCGGCTTTATAGTCGGCCAACTTTTGAGCCAACCGAGCGTCGCGGCGGGCCTGCAAACCCGGTTCGGGGTTTAATGTTAGTAACAAGGAGTGTGGATTAACTAAAAGATATTCTTTAATTATATCCTCCAACATATTAGATGTAAGCGATTTTTTCAATTCAGCAAGAGGTTTTTCAAATTCAAGACCTGCGAAAGGGTCTCCCGTGTTTATCCAGCTTTGGCTGATCATATCGAGATACATGATCCCCTTGTGGGGCGTGTCTCCCTCTTTCAAAGCAAATTCGGTACGATTGATAATGCCTTCGAGCATGGCTTTGTCGAAGCCGTTTTCGGCGACGTTTCTCAATGTTGATTCAATCACTTCCCGACAACGTTCCACATCTTCGGGATTTGCATTTTGCACAACGATGGAAAAAATATTTTGCTGTGACTCCAGAAACCACCCCATCACATCCTTGCCAATTCCAGCCTCCTGCAGGGCAAGCCGCAGCGGCGCCGATTCGTGGTTTATCATCGCGCTGGCAATGATTCCCATGGCCATTGTGGTGAAGCGGTCGTTGTTTGTTCCTACAACATAACTCAATGATATCCATGTATTTTCCGTCAACGGACTTCCTTCTGAAACAGGATATTTCTTTTCCACCGTTTTCATTTTGTCGAAAGCCTTTTGCATGGCAACCGTCGGCAAATCTTCGGAGCGGGAATATTTGGAGAGATAGTTGCCGTCGATAAATTCCAACTCGCGCTCCAACTCGGCATCACCGTAGAGAAATATATAACTGTTGGACGGATGATAGAATTTGCGGTGGAAGGCGGTGAAATAATCCTGCGTGAGGTTGGGAATCTCATCGGGATGACCTCCCGACGACACGCCATAGGTGTTGTCGGGAAAAAGATAGCGCCCTATGCAGTCGTACAACTCGTAGGAAGGGTCGGAATAAACGCCTTTCATTTCGCTGTAAACCACGCCTTTAATGGTCAATGGCGCTTCTCTATTTTCCAACTCGTAGTGCCAGCCTTCCTGCTTCATAATACGTTCATCGGTGATTATCAGCGGATTAAATACCGCATCGAGGTAAACATGCATCAGGTTGAAATAGTCTTTCATATTCATGCTGGCTGCCGGATATGTGGTAAAATCGGCCGAAGTAAAAGCATTCAGATAGGTATTCAGCGAACCTTTCTGCAACACGTCGAAGGGGCTTTTCACTGGAAAATTCTCCGAGCCGTTGAGTACAGAATGTTCCAAAATATGAGGCGTTCCGAAATCATTTTCGGGAATGGTTTTGAACGAGATATCGAACATTTTGTTGCGATCATTGGCGGCGATTTTAAGCAAACGCGCACCCGTTTTTTCATGAATGAAATAATAACAATCGGCGTTCACTTCGTTGACAAAACGCTTTTCGACGAGCTTAAAACCGTGATAAATATTGTTGATGGTGTATTTGTCGCTGCAACTGCATACGCCCAAAACGGCTGTGGTAAACAAAAATATAGTCGAAAGATTGTTCT
>WRIQ01000266.1 GCA_009782655.1 Prolixibacteraceae bacterium | reverse complement strand
CGATTATTGTATGACACTTCGGCAGATTTTAAAAGATTGGCTTTGGCTATTTCCAATTCGCTTTCCGTAAAACCAAAACGGCGGATTTTTTCCATTTCACTATACAAAGATTCGAGTGCTGTAAGTGCCTCACCCTCACGTGCTTTCGCCGAACCCGCAACCATATCCGTTGAAGTAATCATTCTGCCCGTACCAAAATTGGCAGACATAAACGGGGCATTCGGTTTTTGTGCAATTTCACTTAAACGCGTATTTACCATCCTGTTAATCAGCGACTTAGTTATCGTAATACGGTATGTTTCATTCTCGCTTGCCTTTTCTTTTGGAATCGGCGTATGTTTTATGCGAATGGTAATATCGGTACTCGTGTGTTCGGGGTCGGTCAATACGCCAATAATCGGCTCGGTATGCTTAGGAAGCGAATAAATTTTCTTTTCTTCGGGATTTTTCACCGCCTGAATATCGGCAAAAATGGCTTTAATTTTTTCCACCACAACATCGGCATCAAAATCTCCGACAACTACAATGCACTGCATATCAGTACGATACCAACGATGATAAAAATCCCGTAGTTCATTGTGTTTGAAGTTTTTGAGAATTTCCACCGGACCCAAAATATCGCGTTTGGCATATCGCGTATCGCCATACAAATAGGGCATCGATTTTTCATACAAACGCCTACTCGCCGTGTTCCGAGTGCGTTTTTCCTCAATAATTACGCCTCGTTCAGCGTCAATTTCCTCGCCGTCAAGGGTGATAAACTGCGACCAGTCGTGCAAAATCAGCAGACAAGAGTCCAAATTGGCGGGTTTATCCAGCGGAACCGCCGAAATATTGTAGCAAGTTTCCTCCAGCGAGGTATAGGCATTCAAATTTTGCCCAAACTTAATTCCCACAGACTCACACCAGTTAATCAAATTTTTATCGGGAAAATTTTTCGTCCCGTTAAACGCCATATGTTCCAAAAAATGCGCCAACCCCTGCTGATTATCCTCTTCCTGCGCCGCCCCAACATAGTGGAAAATGTAAAATTCCGCCTGTTTTTCAGGTTTTGCATTCGCCCTGACGTAATAAGTCAGTCCATTTGCCAACTTCCCAATCCGCACATCTTTATCCGCAGCAATATTCATATTCCCTTGCTGTCCCTTCACCGACACGGTAAATAATACCGTGATTAATAGTACTGATACTCTTTTCATTATGTAAGACATTTAATTAATTATGAATGATTTTTTTGTGATACAAAGGTACATTTTTTTTTGGTAGTGTTTTTTAAAAATGTACGATTAAAATTGGTAATTATATATAAAGCATTTCAATAAAAGTGTAATTTTGCATTTATGCAAGATTATTCTTCAAAATTATTGGAAAACGCTGTTAATCAGATTGCAAAATTGCCCGGAATCGGCAAAAGAACCGCTGTACGCTTGGCTTTACACCTCTTAAAACAACCTCAGGAAGATGTTTCGGCTTTTACTTCTGCTATTTTGTCCATGCGAAACGAGATTTTTCATTGTTCGTGTTGTTACAATATCTCAGACGGTGAACAATGTGAAATTTGTAATAATCCCAAACGAAACAAATCGCTTATATGTGTGGTTCAGGATATTCGTGATGTGATAGCGATAGAAAACACCCATGCTTTTGATGGCGTTTATCATGTGTTGGGAGGGGTTATTTCGCCCATGAACGGAATCGGTCCCAATGAATTAAGGATTAAGGAACTGTTGGCGCGCTTAAAGGAAAACGCCGTGGATGAAATTATCCTGGCTACAAACCCCAATGTGGAGGGTGAAGCAACGGCGCTGTATATCAGCAGGCTGATAAAACCGCTCGATGTTAAAGTAACGCGTATAGCCCACGGGGTACCCGTCGGCGGAGATTTGGAATTTGTGGATGAGATGACGCTCTCACGCGCGCTGGAAGGGCGGCGCGAAATGTAAGGAAGGGGCTGTAGCAAAACACCTTTCCGTCATTGCGGGCTTGACCCGCAATCCCCTGATATTGCGAAATTAGGGGATCCCGGGTCAAGCCCGGGATGACGATATAAAGCTTTTGCTACAGCCCCTTTTATATGTATTACAGGATCATTTATACACGCCATGTTCGCGCCAAATCCGCTGCATTAACTCATACCGGCGCAGCGGCATGCCGGTGTATACGCAGTTGGACGTGGAGAAAACATAACCCCAGCCTTCCATGCCCTGCCTTAGGGATCGCAGTATATCGGCGGCGCAGTCCTCGTCCGTACCGGTCTGCAGCAGACCGCAGTTAACATTGCCGATAAGGCAGACCCTGTCTCCGTAAAGGCGTTTGACTTCCGCCAAATCGACTCCGGCTTGCGGATCAATGGAATGCAGCGCATCCGGCCCGCAGTCTACCATTTTGCCTGCAATAGGCATGATGTTCCCATCGGTGTGCTTGATTACATAAAATCCCATGTCATGATAAACGGAGATAATCCTGCGCAGGTAAGGAACGACGAACTCATCGAACATTTCCACGCTAAAAAAGGGATTTACATTAAAACAGTAATCGGAGCAAAGGGCATATCCGTCTATCAGGCCGCTGTTTTCAAATTTGCAAGCTGCAGCGGTGGAGGCCTCCACATTCCGCTTCGCCCTTTCGTGCAGTTTTTCAGGCTCCTCATACATGGCATAAGAAA
>WRIQ01000265.1 GCA_009782655.1 Prolixibacteraceae bacterium | reverse complement strand
AAGCCCCTGCGCGCTGTTTATGGAAACATCGACGGGCAGACTTTACGGGATGTCTGGTCGGAAAAACAGCGTTTCATGTGCGAAAATGTAGATGTGCTGATGGTACACATCGGCGGGTATCCGGGAAGGTACGAGCGGAATCTGCTGCCTGAAATTTCCGCCAATCCGCCAAAATTGTTTATATCCGGTCATTCGCATATCCTGAAAGTTATTTACGATAAGAAACTGGATTTGTTGCATATCAATCCGGGGGCGGCCGGAAACAGCGGCTTTCATAAAGTGTGTACCGCCATGCGGTTTGTTATCGACAAAAGCAATATTAGCGATTTAGAAATCTGGCAGTTGGAAAGAAATATTAAAGTTTGATGCCGTCAGATTTGTGCAAAAAGGAAAAACATAACATATTTGCAATGCTAAATTTATATTATTAACCAATCAATTGAATAAATGGAACATTTTTTTTTAGCTTTCGATTTAGGAGCTTCCAATGGCAGAGCGATTTTAGGAACATTGTCGGATAATAAACTGACAATGGAAGAAGTGCATCGATTTCCAAACAAGATGTTTCATCTTCACGGACATTTTTACTGGAATATCTACAATATTTTTGAAGAGTTGAAAACAGGCTTGGCAAAATGTATTAACGATCACAAGGTTCAGCCCGAATCAATCGGCATCGATACTTGGGGCGTCGATTATGTGTTGACAACCTGCGAAGGCGCCATTCTGGGATTGCCGTATGCATATCGCGACAGCCGCACCGACCATACGATGGACGAATTTTTCAAGATTATGGATAAGGAGCAAACCTATATGCTTTCGGGGTTGCAATTTATGCAGTTTAACACGCTGTTTCAACTTTTTGCGTCGGTCGAAGAGAAATATCCGTTCTTCGACATTGCAGAGAGCATGTTGTTTATGCCCGACGCGCTGAATTTTATGTTCACGGGAATTAAGAAAAACGAATACACCATTGCCAGCACGTCGGCGCTTCTCAAACCGGGGAAGGCCGAGTGGGAGTATAAACTGTTCGATGCAGCGGGAATAGACCGCAAGCTGGTGGAGCAGATAGTGGCGCCGGGAACCATTTTGGGGACGCTGTTGCCCGAAGTTTGTGAAGAAACGGGAAGCAAACCTGTGCCTTGTGTGGCGGTTGCGTCGCACGACACGGCTGCGGCCATTGTTGCTGTGCCCGCGAAAAAGGGGCATTGGGCATACATCAGTTCAGGAACTTGGTCGCTGATGGGCATAGAAAACGAAGAACCCCTAGTCACCGCGAAAACTCTCGAATTGAGTTTTACCAACGAAGGCGGCGTGGATGGAACAACACGTTTTCTGAAAAATATCATGGGTCTTTGGCTGATTCAGGAATGCAAACGGAAGTGGGACGCCGAACGCGACTTCTCGTGGAACGAAATTGTTGAGATGTGCCACGAAACGGAAGCTTTCTCATTTCTCATCGACCCCGACTTTCAGGGATTTCTCAACCCGCCCGACATGCCGGAGGCCATCCGCGATTATTGCCGCCATGTCAGTCAACTGGCGCCTTGCACAAAATCGCAAATCGCACGTTGTATCTACGACAGCTTGGCGTTGAAATACCGCTATACGCTTGAACAGATTGAAGAAGCCGCTGGTTATAAAATTGAAAAAATTCACATTATCGGCGGCGGCGTCAAAAATGAGTTTTTGTGCCAGTTGACAGCCGATGTAACAGGTTTGCCGGTTTTCGCCGGCCCCATTGAAGGCGCCGCCATCGGGAATATCCTGCTGCAGGCAAGGGCCTTGAAACATGTCCATTCGTTAGATGAAATCAGAGAAATCATCGCCGGTTCCTTCGAGGTGAAAGCGTATGCCCCGCAAAAATGCAACGAAGACTTGGACGCTGTATATCAACGCTTCAAAGAAATAATCGGCAAATAGTAGTGTTTGAATTTGCTGAACAAAGCTGCATCGGTTTCGGTGCAGCTTTTTTACCATATATAGTTACATAATTACGGTTTCTTAATATAGAAATCTTTGTATAGAAATCTTTTGATTTTATGCGTCGGTGTTTTTTCGAACGGCGATTGCTGTGATACCACCTGCACTCTCGAAAATTTATTTACCTGTGCATTTACCTTTTCCTGAATTTCGCTCAGTATTTCGTTTTTGCGTTGGGTAAATCGCTCTGCAAAATCTTCGGCATCCTGCTTGAATGTTTTTAGTTGCTGCTCAATCTCTTCCGAGTTGAGATGGATAAGCGCCACCAAACGGCCTTTTTTTTCCACAACCAACGATTCCAGCACAAATCGCATCCGGTTGATCACTGATTCAATCTCTTCGGGATAGATATTTTCGCCGCTGGCGCTCACAATCATGGTTTTGATGCGCCCCTTGATGCGCAGGAAATTGTCCTTGTCGAAACTTCCCAAATCGCCGGTTCGGAACCATCCGTCTTCGGTGAAAGCCTCCGACGTGAGATTTTCAGCTTTGTAGTAGCCTCTCATGATATTAGGCCCCTGAGCCTGAATTTCGCCTTCGCCGGTAAGCGACGAGCCGCCGAAGCCCGCCGCGTCCAGCTTGATCACATGATGCGAACTGGCTGAGAGCGAAGCCGACACTTTGATCGCCGCCTTGATTTCGATCGCGTGTCTTTGTCCGTAATCGAAAGTCAGGCAGTGGGTC
>WRIQ01000264.1 GCA_009782655.1 Prolixibacteraceae bacterium | reverse complement strand
TTCGATTGTCATTCCATCCTAATTCGTAACAAATCTCATACCGTGCTTTCCGGAGGGAGGCCAGTCGAAAAGGATAGGTAAGATAAAAAAAGAGTAAGCCGAAAGGCGATATCACATAAAGCACAAAAAACAGGTAATATTTAAAAAGTCGCAGAGCAGGCTCCCGTCTCGGACTTTGATACGGGCCTTTCTTTAAAATAACCCGCGCCCATTGCCCCCATAACTTAAAACCGTTTTTTTCGATAAAATAAACCGTCGGCAAAAAGGTCAATGCTTTTTTATCCATGAATCGTTCCTGCAATGTGTCGAATGTGCCCTGATGCAGCGTGTTGAGCAGGATATCGCCGAATTGGGCAGCCTGCCGGATGTCTTCAGGGGATACGCCGGCGGCAGGAAGAATGCGTGTCGCCGCCTTTTTATCCCAAAACAGCCACCGGATGATGGTGACGACACCGACCAAATTGGGCGCCATGTCCTGCAAGACAACGGATCCGACATATTCAGCGCCGATTTGATGGATATATTCTCTGGTTTTGAGTTGTTTCATGACCCACATATTGCGGCAGCCATCGACCGTAACGATTTTCCGTCCCTTCAGATAGTTTTTGATCTCGTCCGACTGAAAAAAACCATGCAACGGAATCGAATGAGACAGGTACCAGCTCTGCCCCGCCACAATGACTAAATCCGCATCCTGCACATCGCTTAAATCAATCGCATTCAAGCGACACGGAACAGCCAACCGCGATTCGGGAAAAGCCTGAAAAAACGCACGGCTCGACCACGGAAACGGAAAAGGCTCCTCCGGAATAATTTCCTTGTAAATGACTTGCAAGCCTGCCGCAGCTAACGGCTCACAGACCTTTTGAACAATCGCAAGCGCCTGTCCTGTCTGCGTATAATAAAAAACTGCTATCTTTTTTTCTTTTCCCATCTTAACAATTGTGAGTTACGATTCACTGAATAATTGATTATCATTTTATCCATTTTCAATTCTCAATTATTAAATGCTCTGTTAACTTTTTTCCCGAATGACTGATTGATTAATTCCCGATTTCGCGGACGAAAAGTATCTTCCGCCATTTCTCTCAGGACAACCTTCGTAAAGAGATGGAACATTTTTTGTTCCTGACTTTCGTCGTGATAAAACGAATCCCATGCAAATTGATAAAGCTCCTGCAATCGCTCGGCTGACATCTGTTTTGGATGGAAAACAACCTGACCGGCATTATAATGATTCCAGTCGAAATCGAAAATGCGTCCCTGACGAAACAGGTCATCGTATCCTTTGGTATGTGGGAAAGGCGTCATAACCGTAAACTCCGCCAAATCCAGATTGATTTCCAACAGAAAATCAATTAACCGTTTGATATCGTCTTCTGATTGATTATCCAGGCCGATCAGGATGGTACCTTCCACTCCAATTCCATGGTCGTGATACCGTTTGACCCGCTCCCGGATATAATCGGACGTATCGTAGACTGCCTGATAGACGTACCAAGCTCCGGCCTGGGCCGCCAAATTGAGTATTTTCGGATCGTCTTCAATGGAATGACTGACCCATTTCTTTTTAAAAGGAATCATCTCCCTGAAAAGTTCCATCTCCCAGTCTTTGTTCTGAGCCAATGAATTGTCGACAAGAAAAAGCCGGTTGTTTTCGATCGTCGCCAATTCTTCCACCACCTTATCCATCGGACGGGGGCGAAAGACACGACCTCCCAGATACGATACGGCACACGGATAACAACTGAACCTGCATCCACGCGAGGCATGGAACAGATCAACCATTTGCACACCCTTGTGGTTGTATAATTCCCGTTTGTACAATTCGCGGCGTGCAGGGCCAATCGATTCAATAGTAGGGTGTTGTCCCATATAATTATAAACCTTTTTCAAGCAACCGTTTTTCCAGTCTTCCAGTACCTCCGCCATGCGCCCTTCGGCTTCACCCAAAAATACGGCATCTGCATGTTCGACCGTTTCTTCGGCATGCAACATTGTCGATATACCGCCAAAAATGACTTTTTTATCTCTTTCACGAAATTTATCCGCAATTTCCCAGCCTCTTTTTATCTGTGTGCTTAGCATCATGGATATGGCTACCAAATCGCACTGCTCGTCGAAGTTAATCGCTTCTACATTTTCGTCCGTGAAAGAAACATCCACATAACCAGGCAGTGTGGCGGCAAAAACTACCGGCCCGTGAGGAGGAAGATTAAAGGTGGTTTGCCCTTTCAGCTTGTTCCATTTGGGATAAATCAGTTTCAATCTCATACATTCTACAACATTCGTTCCACATCCAAATGAGGGTATACTTGTAAAAAAGTGGCGCAAATGTAATGAAATAAACTCGTATTTTTAAGAAACTGTTTGAATTTTTGGAATATGAAAAATTTTATCTAATTTTGTGGCGTAGCGACGTTTTTTGAAACACCAAATGAAGACTCGTAACTTTTAACCAATAAAAAACTATGATTTCGGAATTAATTAAAAAAAACAGGAGTTTCAGACGGTTTCACCAGAATGTAACCATATCTGAAAGCGATTTACTCGAAATGGTGGAAAACGCCCGCCTGACGCCGTCGGGACGAAATGCACAAACACTCCGCTATGCACTGTCGAACACGGCAGAGTTGAATGCCAAGATATTTCCAACATTGTCATGGGCGGGATCC
>WRIQ01000263.1 GCA_009782655.1 Prolixibacteraceae bacterium | reverse complement strand
TTATTGACGCCCAAGCCTATGCCGAAGTAAAAGAGAATCTGGGCACAAGCCCTTATTACGCCGTTTTGTATATCCCACGCAATGTATATTCCAACTCTTCCGTACACCTTTTGTCGTTTAAACAGATTCCGCTCGATTTGACAAGCCAGATTTCGCGAAAATTGAGTCAGATCATCGAAACCGACAAACGGCGCCAAGTAGTGGAAGAAACGGGGATCCCCGATTTGGAGGAAAAACTGGCGGCAACCAGCACACGTATAACAGTGAATACCCTCAAGGTGAGCGAAACCGGCGAAGCCAAAAAAAGCTCGTCGATAGTAGCTTTCATGGTAAGCTATGCGATGGGTTTTATCATCTATTTCTTTGTTTTCATGTATGGCTCGATGGTGATGAACAGCGTGATGGAAGAAAAGAAAAACCGTATTGTCGAAGTGATAATTTCTTCTGTCAAGCCTTTTCAGTTGATGGCCGGAAAGATTATCGGAACGGCGCTGGTGGGCCTCACGCAGGTGGCTATCTGGATTGTCGTGGGCTTTGCTGTGCTGGTGGGCGTACAGAGTTTTATTTCGCCCGATACGGCGCAGGAAATAGGGCAAAGCGTGTTGCAGTCGCAGGAACACATGAACATCGCATCCGGCGAAATGTCGGGGATGCAACATCAGGCGGCTGAGATGCTTGAGATGATCAACAACTTGAATCTGCCGCTGATCCTGTTCGGCTTTATATTTTATTTTTTGGCCGGTTATCTCTTATACAGTTCGCTGCTGGGTTCCATAGGAGCGGCTGTCGACAACCCCGAAGATTCGCAGCAGTTTGTCCTGCCCATCACTTTGCCGCTGATACTGTCCATCATACTTTTGGTGTCGATTGTGCGGAGCCCCGACGGGCCGCTGGCCTTTTGGTCGTCGATTATTCCCCTCACATCGCCCATTTGCATGCTGGCGCGTATACCGTATGGCATTCCCGCATGGGAGTTAATACTGTCCATGGCGTTGCTGATACTGACCGTAATCGGCGCAATTTGGGTTGCAGCCAAAATTTACCGCACCGGAATTTTGATGTACGGAAAGAAAATAACTTTCAAAGAGCTGTTTAAGTGGCTCGTATATAAAGGATGACGGGTGAAGCAACGGCGCCGATATTTAAAATTGCCTCCCTGTTTCTTTTTGCGGGATGTAATTTTTCGCATCTGAAATGAATTCAAGATTCAACGAACTTTTAAAGGCGACGGGCAAACAGAAATTTTGCCTGAAAAGAGGATGAACATGCAGATTTCTTAATTTGAAAAATGGAAGATCAAGATAAGATATTGAACGATATAACAGGTCAGGAATACCAATACGGATTTTATACCGACATTGACACGGAAATCATAGAAAAAGGGCTGAACGAGGAGGTTATCCGCACCATCTGGAAGAAGAAAAACGAACCCGATTTCATGCTCGAATTTAGGCTGAATGCATACCGGAAATGGCTCGGAATGAAAATGCCTTCGTGGGCCTTTTTGAAAATTCCGGCGATTGATTTTCAAGCCATAAGCTATTATGCGGCGCCGAAGAAAAAGGAAAAATACAGCAGCATGGACGAAGTTGATCCTGAGTTACTGGAGACTTTCAATAAGCTGGGAATTCCGCTCGACGAACAAAAATACTTGGCGGGAGTGGCCGTCGATGCAGTTATCGACAGTGTTTCGGTGAAGACAACATTTAAGGAAACGCTGGCTGCAAAAGGCGTCATTTTTTGTTCCTTCAGCGAGGCGTTGCGCGAGCATCCCGATTTGGTGCGCAAATATATCGGCAAGGCGGTACCTGTGGGCGACAACTATTTTTCGGCGCTCAATTCGGCGGTTTTCAGCGACGGTTCATTTTGCTACATTCCCAAAGGCGTCCGTTGCCCCATGGAGCTGTCCACATATTTTCGCATAAATGCCGCCAACACAGGGCAGTTCGAGCGAACGCTCATTGTTGCCGACGACGACAGCTACGTGAGCTATCTCGAAGGCTGCACGGCGCCCATGCGCGACGAAAACCAGCTTCATGCGGCCGTAGTGGAAATCATCGCCCACGACCGCGCCGAGGTGAAATACAGCACGGTGCAAAACTGGTATCCCGGCGACAAGGAAGGGAAAGGCGGAATTTTCAACTTTGTGACCAAGCGCGGCATTTGCAAAGGCGAATCGTCGAAAATAAGCTGGACACAGGTGGAAACCGGTTCGGCCATCACATGGAAATATCCGAGTTGCATACTGCGCGGCAATAATTCCGTGGGCGAATTCTATTCGGTGGCGCTCACCAATCATCATCAGCAGGCCGACACAGGTACCAAGATGATTCACATCGGGAGAAACACAAAAAGCACCATTGTATCAAAAGGCGTCTCGGCGGGTGCCAGCAACAATTCATATCGCGGATTGGTGAAAGTGATGCCCGGCGCCCACAATGCACGGAATTTCTCGCAATGCGATTCGCTGCTGATGGGCAACAAATGCGGAGCGCACACTTTTCCTTATATTGAAGTGGCGAACCAATCGTCGATTGTGGAACACGAAGCTACCACTTCGAAAATTGGCGAAGACCAGATTTTTTATTGCAACCAGCGCGGAATCTCTACCGAAGACGCCATCGCCATGATTGTTAACGGATATGCACGCGAAGTGCTGAATAAACTGCCAATGGAATTTGCCGT
>WRIQ01000262.1 GCA_009782655.1 Prolixibacteraceae bacterium | reverse complement strand
AACGAACCAATCGGTCGGCGCGGATCGCTCAAACCTGCGCGACTGCGGCGAACAGCGTCAGAAATTGCCGTAATCGCCTCATTTTGACCGATAATGCGCTTGTGCAATTCTACTTCGAGATGGAGAAGTTTGTCCTTTTCGCTCTGAATCATTTTGCTCACAGGAATTCCTGTCCAGCGACTTACTACATCTGCAATATCCTCACTATCAACTTCCTCCTTAATCATTGCAGAATTTCCCTGCAATTCTTGTAATTGTTTTTGGAAAATTTCAATTTGCTTTTCGGCATCTTTGATTTTGCCGTAACGCAATTCGGCAACTTTTCCGTAATCGCCTTCACGTTCGGCTTTTTCGGCTTCGTATTTAAAGTTTTCGATGTCGATTTTGTTCTGCTGAATTTTGTTGATGACCTCTTTTTCCGATTGCCATTTTGCTTTAAATTTGGCTTCTTCTTCTTTGAGGTCGGCAATTTCTTTGTTCAGTTGTTCCAATTTTACGGTGTCGTTTTCGCGCTTAATTGCCTCACGTTCAATTTCTAATTGCTTAATGCTGCGTTCCACTTTGTCCAAATCTTCGGGAACGGAATCGACTTCCATACGCAATTTTGCAGCCGCTTCGTCCATTAAGTCAATGGCTTTGTCGGGCAAAAAACGGTCGCTGATGTAGCGGCTCGAAAGTTCAACGGCGGCGATAATTGCATCGTCTTTTATGCGTACTTTGTGGTGATTTTCGTAGCGTTCTTTCAGTCCGCGCAGAATGGAAATCGTGCTCAATTCGTCCGGTTCATTCACCATAATAATTTGAAAACGGCGTTCCAAAGCCTTATCTTTTTCAAAATATTTTTGATATTCGTCCAATGTCGTCGCGCCTACCACGCGTAGTTCGCCACGTGCCAAAGCAGGTTTCAAAATATTGGCAGCGTCCATTGCGCCTTCGCTTTTGCCCGCGCTCACGAGCGTGTGAATTTCGTCAATAAAAAGAATTATCTCTCCTTCGGATTTAATCACTTCATTGACAACCGATTTCAAACGTTCCTCAAACTCGCCTTTGTATTTTGCGCCCGCAATCAATGCGCCCATATCGAGCGAATAAAGTTGCTTGCTGCGCAAATTTTCGGGCACGTCGCCGCGAACGATTCGGTGCGCCAAACCTTCGGCAATGGCGGTTTTTCCTGTTCCGGGTTCGCCGATAAGAATAGGATTATTTTTTGTGCGGCGGCTCAAAATCTGCAACACGCGGCGAATTTCCTCGTCGCGACCAATCACAGGGTCGAGTTTTCCGGCACGCGCACGTTCAATCAAGTTTATGGCATATTTTGAAAGCGCTTGATAAGTGTCTTCTGCCGATTGCGAAGTAACTTTCGAACCTTGTCGAAGCTCGTCAATAGCCATTTTTATGTTCTTTTCATTAATGTGATATTCGTTGAAAAGATTGGAAAGCGCATTCTTTTCGCTTGCCAACGCCAACAAAATATATTCGAGCGAAACAAACTGGTCGCCGTCTTTTCGGGAAAGCGACTCGGCTTTCTCAAGAACAGCGTTTGCCTCGCGGCTCAAATACGGCTCACCGCCAGATACTTTTGGAAAGCCGTCAATCATTCTGCCCACTGCTGTGTCTAACGCTTGCGGACTAACACCCAATTTGCTAAAAATAAAATTGGTAACGCTTTCGCCCACTTCAAGAATGCTCTTGAAAATGTGTGGTGTTTCGATGGCTTGTTGTCCGCGATTTTTCACCAAATCAATGGCGTGCTGCACGGCTTCTTGCGATTTAATAGTGTAGTTGTTTATATTCATATAGTTATCTCCTTTTTATTAATTTTCAGACAGTTAGTATCAATTTTTGTGCCAACTGTAAAGAACTGACTTTTTGGCAGTTTGTGATTTTTCCTCTGATATTTTTGCTTTCAATTGATATTCTGTTTATTTTTGGGCAATAAAAAGCAACCTCATGAAACAAAAAAACATTCAAACCAAAATAGAAATACACACATTCGACGAGTTGCCTGCCGAATATCGGCAATTAATAGAAACGGCGAAAGAACAAACACAAAAATCATACTCGCCATATTCACATTACAAAGTGGGTAGTGCAGTTTTACTTGAAAATGGCGTGATAGTAGGCGGCAACAATCAGGAAAATGCAGCTTATCCTTCGGGGTTGTGCGCTGAGCGGGTAGCAGCGTTTTATGCCGGTTCGCAATATCCCGAAACGGCTATTTTGGCGATTGCTGTTGCGGCATTTCATAATGGAGATTTTACTTATCTGCCGGTTCATCCTTGCGGCGCATGTTTACAAGTGCTTTTGGAAAACGAATTTCGCGGCGGAAAGGATATAAAACTAATCTTGTACGGCAAAAAAGAAGTGCAAATCGTCAATAGCATCAAGGAATGTTTGCCGCTTTACTTCAATTTTCAAGAAAAAAACACGTAAAATGTTTGTTTTTGAAAAAAATATGTTTAAAAAATGGCTTCTGGAGAAACCATGTATCATTCCTGCAACCGGCTATTATGAATGGCAAGTGGTAACCGGGCAAAAGAAAAAAGATAAATATCTCCTACAGCTGCCTCAAAACAAATTGCTATATTTAGCCGGAATGACAGGAATTTTCAAAGATCGGCAAGGTAGCATATACGAAGCTTTTGTTATTCTGACCACTGCCGCCAATGATTCCGTGTCGGCTATACACA
>WRIQ01000261.1 GCA_009782655.1 Prolixibacteraceae bacterium | reverse complement strand
GTCATTCGGTTCAAGCGGTTCAAGACTAGGCGGCATTTTGCCGCCCTCGCCGTAGAGACGACGCGCTGCTTTAAAACTACAATTAAACACAAACCCACCCCTCAGCCGATGTCCACCCGCCCGCCGTAGGCCCTTACCGCTGGTCCGGTTAGCGTCAGCTCGGTCGCGGAACTCCCGCGCCAGGCGAGGCCGATTTCCAGCGCGTCGCCGCCATGCGTATAGACCTTCACCGGCGAGGCGAACCCATACGCGACCGCGGCGGCCAGGGCTGAAGCGGCTGAGCCGGTGCCGCAGGATAAGGTCTCGGCTTCGACGCCGCGTTCATAGGTGTAAACAGTGAGGTGTTCACCTTCCTGTTTCACAAAATTCACATTGGTTCCGGTTTCCTTAAAGCGGCTGTTGTAACGGATGGCGCGGCCTTCGGTGTAAACATTCAGGTTGTCGAGGTTGTCGAGAAAACATACGAAATGTGGCGAGCCGGTGTCGAGAAAATAATTGTCGCCAATGATTTCAATCCGGTTCACATCCGACATCTGAAGGTTGATGTCGCCGTTTTCTTCCACAGCAGCCCGGTGAGGCCCGTCGACGGCCAAAAAGCAGGTTTCGTTTTTGATGATTCCCAACTGGCGGGCAAAAGCCACAATGCAGCGGCCGCCGTTTCCGCACATGCTGGCTTCGCGCCCGTCGGAATTGAAATATCGCATTTCGAAATCAAAGCCTTCGCTGTTCTGCAAAAGCATCAATCCGTCGGCGCCTATGCCAAAACGTCTACTGCAAAGCCATTCGATGCGTGAAATATTGTCAGCCGGAAATATGAGGTTGCGATTGTCGATGAGCACGAAATCGTTGCCTGCTCCGTGATATTTATAAAACTCTGTATCCATGATTTAGAAATGCTATATTCACTGTGAAATGATGTTATACAAAACTACAAATTAAACTTTGTGGCGCTAAACATTTTTTAAGCTATCCTGTTAAAAATTTATAAATCATTAATTTTGATACACTAAGGGAATATGCAATGGCAACGTTTTTGCGTTTATGCGAAAACATAAACACAGAAAAATAGTAATCATTATGAAAAGTTTGAGAAAGTATTTATTTACGTTTCTGCTTGTTATTGCAGGAGCGTTGTTGGCATTGTATGGTTATACGAATTTTTTCGAGAAAACTCCTCCCCCTGTGTCCACCATCATACAAAACGCTCAGCAAATGCACAGTGCAAGTTTGCCGGTTTTGGCCGAAGGTAATCTACCCGATTTGAAGTATGCTGCCGAAATAGCCGTTCACGGCGTTGTGCACATTAAAACGCAAACTGTGCGGGGAGGAAACAGGTCGAGCGGAAATCCATTCTTCGGGTACCGACAGGAACCGCAACTGGCACAAGGAATTGGTTCGGGAGTTATCATATCACCCGCTGGCCATATTATAACGAACAATCATGTGGTAGCAGGTGCGCAGACTATCATTGTGAGATTCAATGATAATAATGAGATGGAAGCAAAATTGGTAGGTTCAGACGAAAGCAGCGACATTGCAGTATTAAAAGTCGAAGGCAACAATTTTCCCAATTTGAGTTATGGCGATTCGGATTTGTTGCGATTGGGCGAATGGGTGCTGGCAGCAGGAAACCCTTTCGACCTCGGTTCAACGATTACGGCTGGAATTGTGAGCGCCAAAGCCCGCAATATTGGCATTAATACGACCGATTACGGAATCGAGGCATTTATTCAGACCGATGCAGCCGTAAATCCCGGAAACAGCGGCGGCGCCCTTGTCAACCAGAAAGGCGAATTGGTGGGCATAAACACGGCCATAGCCTCGCGAACCGGTTCTTTTGCCGGATATTCGTTTGCCGTTCCCTCGTCGATTGTACGTAAAGTGGCGAATGATATTATAGAATTTGGCGAAGTTCAACGCGCTTTATTGGGTGTGGTAACCAGAGATATCAGTTCCGATCTTGCAAAAAAAGAGAATATCGACAAGATAGAAGGCGTATATGTGAGCGAAGTTTTTTATAATGGCGCTGCCAAAGAAGCCGGAATCAAAGAAGGCGACGTTATTGTTGCCGTGGAAAATAGAAAAGTGAATACTGCTGCCGAATTTATTGAGGCCATGGCGCAATATCGTCCGGGCGATAATGTGAAAATTACTGCAAGAAGAAACAATTCAGAGAAACAATTTACGGCCACTTTACGTAATAAATTAGGTGACACCAATATCATTACAGGAGGAGAAAATATAGTGTTCGGCTCCGAATTTGAACCCATCAGCAGCAATGACAAACATAAATTGAATATTAACAGAGGATTGAGAATAACGAAGATAGGTAGGGGAAAGCTATACGATGCGGGATTGTCCGAAGGTTTTATCATTACCAATGTGAATAAGCATCCCGTAACAAGCATTGACGACCTCAAAAAAATTATCAACAATTCGCGGGGCGGAATTTTAGTCGAAGGTTTATACCCAAATGGAGAACCCGCCTATTTTGTTTTCCGGAATTAGGAAGATGTTGTTAACATTAGGTTAATCGATGTAGGGCAAGCATTTTAAAGAATGTTGATGTTCTTTGAATATTAGTAAATTTGCAGGATTTTTTAAGAATAGAATATGAGACAGCTAAAGATCACGAAATCAATTACAAATCGTGAGAGCGCTTCATTAGACAAGTATCTTCAGGAAATTGGCCGCGAAGAACTGATTA
>WRIQ01000260.1 GCA_009782655.1 Prolixibacteraceae bacterium | reverse complement strand
TGTTTTGCGTCAAATATAAATTCCGATTTTGGCAGGGCTTTTGCCATCATCTTAAAAAAATCCTTGCCGCGGCTTTTGCATCGCGACACATTTTCATGGCAGAGCATGCTCCCATGCGATAAAGAATTTTCAAACAGCCTTGCAAATCTGTCTAAGTACTCGTCAAAGCTTATGTCGTGCTCATAATGGCAGCCGTGGAAAACGACGGCGTTTGCCCCAAGCGTATTTGCGGCCTCATAATATTTTTTGTAAACCTCCATCCCTTCCAAAAATCTTCTTTGATATTTTGAGAAAAAAAACATCGGCTCCATAGGGCAGGTATAAGGGTGAACCGATAATATTTTAACGCCGTATTCAACAGCGGTTAATCGCAATTCTCGTATGTACTGCAAGGATATTTCCTCGGCGCAGTTTGTAAAGACCTCCACTGCCGAAACCCCGTTTTTAGCAAATGTTTTGAATGCCTTCTCTGTGTAAACAGGGTAAAGGCTCGCTGTGGATATACCAGGCGTCATGATGTCAAAACCTTTCTTTTGGCATTATTTTTCATTGAACAGGCACTGTCTTTGTGATATAGTTTAGACCGAAATTACATATAAAAGGCGGTATTGCCATGCAAAGGTTCCTTAGGTTAAAGCAAAAGCTCGACGAAGTCAACGGTTTTTCAAAAATGGCTGTAAAACTTGGCGCAATGATGATGGCGTGTTTTTACATAGTAGGCTTCGCGGCCTATATAATCGCACCCTCCGCGCCAAACTATTTCGGGGCAATGAGCGTTTTCAGGGGCAGCATGGAGGCCGCTCCCGCTTCGCTCGCATCGGGGGTTTTAGCTGCGTTCATCTGCGAAGCGGCCCTTAAATCCAGAAGATAGCGAAAACGATTTGCGCAGGGCGCAATGAGCCGCGTTTTCATTTGCAGGTGCTGAGGATAGTATAACATAATCACAGCAAAATTAGTGCATGCAATTTATAGAAATTAGTTTGGTTAGGAATAGAAACAATGGCATAAAAATACTGTTTTTATATCTTAAGGCATATTGACAAATCTGCCCATGTATGATAAATTAATTCCTGTAGCATGCGGTTGTGGCGGAATCGGCAGACGCGCTAGATTCAGCTTGTACGGGTCAAGTGTAAACCCAAAGCATTTTTCCAGGCATCGAAAATTCGCAAAAAATTTCGGTTGGATTTCTACCCCTCGCTTTTAATTTTTGGGGGTAAAAATATATATGCGGTTGTGGCGGAATCGGCAGACGCGCTAGATTCAGGTTCTAGTAGGCGCAAGCCTGTGGAGGTTCAAGTCCTCTCAGCCGCACCAAAAAACGGCTTATTTAAGCCGTTTTTTATTTTATGCTCATCGGCTGCGCTTGGCAGACGCACGAGGGTATTGTTTTATGTGGCGCCGATTTTATATGTTCTTGCTATGCCATCATCTGCTCGACGGCGTCCAGGACGCTAACCAGTGCCTGCCCTATCACCTCGCCGCTTCATTGCATGTATTGAACGACCTGCTTTTTGTAAGCGACAAATATGGGAGTACAAAGAAACCTCCCGAAGTGCGGGAGGCCAACAGATACAGCTCATCATTACGCTAACGCGATACTCTTTACGGCATGACTCCAAGGCATTAAAAACTCAAGATAATCAACATGATTGCGAACGTCCCAGTTCGGTGCGTTTGTGAAAACATACGTCAAATACTCATACGGGTTAACGGACGAGCTTTTCACCAGCTCGTCCGTGACGGAACGGCTCATGTGTTCGTTGAGCTCTTCGGCATTCATCCCATTGACGTTATCTTCGACAAATACGGTCAAAATCCAAGCTGTCTGCGGCGACGTTGCCGCCCAGCCCGATTTGTTCGGGTGCGGTATTGCATCCCGCCTGCCGCATCCCGGCCGCCAGCTGCTCCGGTTCAGGCAGCTTTGCAACAATCTCACAGATTTTCGGAATCACGTCCGAAAATTTCCGCAAATCAACCTGTCCATAACAGTGCGGCTATTCCCGCGGTCATTTCCAAAATAAGCAACCTTCTATCGCACCTTAAAATCGAAATAGGTATCGGGGTACGGCTCGTCAATCAAGGTGTAGTGCCACCATTCCTCGTCGTAGATTTTAAACCCGGCTTGTTCCATCGCGTTTCTGAGGATTAGCCGGTTGGCGGCCTGCCCTTCCGTTATCAAATGCGTTTCGTGGTGCGATATTTCCCCGAAAAAATCAAACGGCGAGCCCATATCGGCCTCTTTGCCGGTTTTCATGTCAATAATCGTCAAGTCTACCGTGCCGCCTCTTGAATGCCCGGAACGTTCCGCTATGTATTTTTCGGGAATCAGGCGGTTTTTATCTATGTCGGGATAGAAATATTCTTTCGTTAAAGCATCGTTTTCGTCAGCCGCCCAGCGCATAAAATGGCTGACCGCGCCCTGCGGCCTGTAGGCGTCAAAAACCTTTAGCGCATACCCCTGCGCCCTCAAATCGTCGTTTGCCGTTTTCAGGGCGTCTGCCGCTTCCTTTGACAGTATTGCGACGGGGGACAAATAATCGTCCACACGCGCGCCGACAAAATTATAGGTGCTGTAGTAACGTATCTCCAAAACCACATCGGGTATGACGTCTGTCACATACACGAACCCTTCCGGCAGCACGGGTGATTCCTTTTCCCGCCACTGCCCGTCGCACCCGCTGATGATAAGCAGCATTGCCAATAAA
>WRIQ01000259.1 GCA_009782655.1 Prolixibacteraceae bacterium | reverse complement strand
GAGGAAGTAGTCGTCGGGCATGTTGTCCTGCTCCACCGTCATGTCGAACAGCTGCACCAATTCACGCACCCATTCAACCCGGGTAATTGTTCCCGACGTCGGCACAATCGGCATGGTACCGTCATTCGCCCAAACCAACTGTCCGGGCGTGATCCCCAGCATCAGTGTTAATACGAGTGTCGCAGCAAGGATTTTAGTAGAAAGCTTGTTTTTCATGGGAAACCTCCGAAAAATCTTTGATTATTACGTTTCTTGTCGCTTTAACCATTATACAGTAACCAAACAAAGAAAGTCAATTGTTTCTGAAAAAATCGCGGCAAAATTATTTATTCGTCCAAGCATACTCTATATATGGATAAATGTCAAGAGGTTTTCTTTGTGGTAGGCTATCCCTGTAAGGGGGCTATCACATGAATGATGGAATTTTTGCGCTGAAGGAATATGGGCGTGTGGTAATCACATTGAAGGATGTGATGGACAAGCAGGGAATGACACGGAATCGTTTGTCGACACTCACCGGGCTGGTCTATAATTCTGTCAATCGGTATTATCAAAATGCGCCCATATCAAGCGTTGACCTTGATGTGCTGGCTAAGATGTGTTTTGTTTTGAATTGCGATATCGGGGATGTTTTGCGGTATGAGCGACCGGAGAGCGAATCATCGCAAGAAGACGCTGATTTTTGCTGATTTTTTATCAAACCATGATATAGAAAAGAGGAGCAACCACATGCCATTCTACGACCTGCGCTGCCCCGAATGCGAGAAAGAATATAACATTTATGCCTCGATAACGGATAAGACAGAGAAACGAATCCCGTGCCCTGATTGCGGCTCTATCGATTTGCAAACCCTGTTCAAAGGCGCTCCGGCATATACCATACGTTCAAAAACACCAGAATGCCCGAACCGGCATGTCTGCGACTCGGGCTGTTGTCATGGGGGATGAGTTTGGCTTTTGTGTTTTCCGTTGCTTTATATCTGCTCCTATTTCCCTTTTCTCTTTTTTCGCGCCATCATGATGGCAGTTGCCAATATAATCAGCAACGCAAGCCATTGAGATGTGGAAAAGAGCAAAAAGGCTCCTCGGCTTATATCACCCCGATAAAACTCTAACACAAAACGTCCGGCGGAATACGTTATGAGAAACAGGGGAAGCAATATACCAGGACGTTTGCGTTCGGGTTTCCAGACAAGAATTATAATCAGAATGATCAAGCACAGGGCGGATTCAAACAGCGGTGAAGGTAACCTGGTTACGCCAAAATGCTGGATTCCCCAGGAGGCTTCTCTACCATAGCAGCAACCGGCGAATAAGCAACCGAAGCGGGCGATGGCGTCGAATAAAAGAGCGAATGGCGTCATCAAGTCCGTTATGTTCCGCAGAGGTATTTTCCGAATCTTCGCGTAAATCAGCAAAAATAAAAACGCCCCTATTATTCCGCCATACCAAATGAAACCGCTGGTTAGCCTGAAATGTCTCCAAAATCGTGCAGTCCAAAACTGCGCATTCACTTCACCTTTTAGGACGCGGCCAACGATGTTGAATAATTTCGCGCCAAATACTCCGCCCACCAGCGTCGTGCAGGACAAGGAAACCGATTCCCAGGCAGATATGTTTTGTGTTTTGCGGCGGAAAAAGATCAATAACGTGCTCGCGATAGTAGCCAGAGCCGCCATAAATAGGTAGGATGGGAACCGCGATGTTCCAATTTCAATATATGGATGCATATATTAACCTCATGGTGGGTTAGATACCCGGCTAGCTGCCAACGGGAAAATCTGCTGGCAGCTGGCGATTTTTTTGACTGTTGTCTATCCCATCTAAAAAGGGAACAAGAGGTTAAAAAATATCCTGAAGAAATTTGCAATTGCACGGAAAAAATTTTCGAAAGCCGTTCCGTCAATCAACTCGAAAGCAAAGCCGTTATCTACAGCATACGAATGGCCCGCTGTGTTTTTGTAACCATATAGTTTAAAGTTACGGGTTTTCGTGTAGATACTCAGGCCACCCTTGAAACCGATCGCATGAGCCCCAATAGTTTCCACAGATTTTGGGATGGTCACGCTCTTAATGGGACAGCCGTAAAACGCCTCCTCGCCAATATTGGTCACGCTGCCTGGAATGTTTATGCTCGTAAGGCCACACTCGTAAAACGCACTACCACCGATACTTGTCACGGTATTCGGGATAGTTACGCTCGTAAGCTTGCTACACCACATAAATGCCCAATTCCCAATGCCTGTCACGCCGCTCGGGATGGTTACGCCCGTAAGGCTAAGTTTTCCGGAAAAAGCATTTATTTTTGTAATCGGATAGCCGCCTAATGTGGATGGAAGCGTTGTGTCTCCGCCCGAACCAGTATAATGCGTAATTGTCGCTTCGCCTCCATCGACTGTGTACCAATAGTCCCCTTCTACAAAATAATCCGCGCCGCTTGCCGTCCATGCCATGAAGGGTATCATGCCGATTGCAAGGATGATTGCCAGGGCTACGTTGAGTATTTTTTTCATTGTGTTTGCCTTCTTTCTTTAATTTTTGGTACACCTGAACCGGGTTTCATAAGTGATTTCTGTGCCAAAACGCAGGCACAACTCTTTCTGCCCGTTGCCAGCGGGTAAAACTCGCTGGCAACGGGCTTTTGTGTGGTTACTTAAATAAGTTTTCGAAGAAATTCACAATCTTCGCAAAGAAGCCAAGTGGTTTTTCTTCG
>WRIQ01000258.1 GCA_009782655.1 Prolixibacteraceae bacterium | reverse complement strand
TGTGTCTGTCCGTTTTCCTTTCTCTCCTTGCTGTTTTTATAAATCTCATCGCCCAAAAAGTTTCTGGCATAGTTGAAGTTGAGGTTTCCACTGAATTTGTAACGTACCTTGTAATTGGTACGCATGCGAGCGCCCCACGAACCTTTGGAATAGATGTCGCCCAACACTGCCAAATCGAAATACTGGCTGGCAGCCCAGTAATAACCGCCTTCGCGCAGGAAAAAACCGCGGTTGGCCTCCTCGCCGTACGATGGAATAATAATCCCCGATGAATAGGTGGGTGTACTGGGAAAATATCCGAAGGGAAGCATCGGAAATTTAAGAGGGAAATCTTCAAGTACCATATATGCCGGACCTGTGATTATTTTGTTGTTCGACACGATTTTGGCTTTAGACAAATGCAAGTAAAAGTGCGGATGTTCGGCGTTGCAGGTGGTATATTTCCCTTGGACCATGATGAACTCGTCCTTGTTGATTTTTTTTGCGCGGTGAGAGCGGACAATCCCTTCGCCCTGCGAAGTTACCACATCGGTAATAATTCCCTTTTGCGTTTGGAAATTATACCGCAATGTATTGGATTCAAACTCTTCTTTTCCATCCTTGAAAATTGGCTTTCCTTGTAGAACGCCGGTAGAATCGGGAATACCTTCGGCATAAATCTCCTTTGTATCGAGGTTGAGAATAATATATGCGGCTTTGAGGTTCATCTGCTGGTATTTCACTTCGGCGTCGCCGTAGAGGTACACCTCTTTCCTGTCGAGCGAAAAATCCAGCGAGTCTTTGGCTGTGTACTCAATGGGCGCCTCGATGATTGATTTTTGATTCGCTCCCGCCGACAAAGAATCGGGCACCATGGCCAATGAATCGGTGTCCATCGTGGGAAACGTAGTAAAATCGCGCTGCACCGCGCTTTTAGTGGAATCCGGCAAGCTCAGCAAATCCCTTTCGGGCAACACCTTAAATTCCAAAAATTCTAAATTGCGGGTTTCAATGGAATCGTTACGGAGGGCGGGAGATCCATATAATTTCGTTTCGAATCCGAAACTGCCGGTAACCATCAAAACCAACAGACATATATATGTAAGCAACGTTTTATGCAAATCAATAACAATTACACCGTACATGTACGGCTCGTGGTGTGCAAAAATATAAATAAGGGGAGTTCCACAATGTCTAAAAATACAAAATTATTCTAATATTTTTAATTTTGCAGTTTATATGGCGGAAAAAAGATGCCTGTTTGCGGTGCTGAATATGAAAGAAACAGCCTCCGGAGAACAATTTTTTTCCGTCTTGCGGGTTTTTATAATCAGTTGGATTAATTTTATGCCCGTGAAACAAAGCATGATTTTCCGAAATCACCGAATTTTATGATAATAAGAATTATGCGAGTTTCAACGGCCGTTAAAAATTAAACAATTATACGTATGAAATATTTTTTTTCTGTCCTGTTAATGTTTCTTTTTTTGCATACATCAGCAAATAGGAAAGCAACACACTCTGAATCAGCCCAAAAAAGCAGTTTGCGCACGGTTGTGATCGACGCCGGACATGGCGGTAAAGATCCGGGAGCCGTATCGGCCGGCATTCGTGAAAAAGATATTACGCTTGATGTCGCCACGAAACTGGGTAACATGATCAAAGCCCAATATCCCGATGTGAAAGTGGTTTACACGCGAAGCAGGGATGTTTTTCTTGCGTTGCACGAACGCGCCGAAATCGCCAATAAAAACAAGGCCGATTTGTTTATGTCGATTCATGTCAACTGTGTTTCGTCGCCCTCGGCGAGCGGTACCGAAACATTTTCTTTGGGGCTGCACAGAAGTCAGGAAAACTTGGAAGTCGCCAAAAAAGAGAACTCCGTAATTCTTCTCGAAGACGACTACAATGCCAATTACGAGGGCTTTAACCCCAACGAAGCCGAATCCTATATCATGTTCGAAAATCTTCAGTCGGAATACCAGAATCAGAGCATTCACCTTGCGGCGTCGATTCAAGAACAATTCCAAAGCAATTTATCGATGAAAAATCGCGGCGTGAAACAGGCGGGATTTTTGGTGCTGCGTGAAGCCGGAATGCCCAGCATACTCACCGAAATAGGTTTCCTAAGCAACCCTGCCGACAGAAAGCTTCTTACGACAGCTGCAGGAAAGGAAAAAGTGGTGAAATCGCTGTTCAACGCTTTTTCCAGTTACAAGCAGGTTATCGACCAGCGGAGCAATTTCCAAGTTGTTTCGGAGGAATCATCCTATCAAATTTCTGGGGCTGAGGAAGAGATTGTGGAAGAAGAAATTTTTCAGGAAACCGTTGTTATTGTCGAAAGGAAGAGCGAAAAATCCGAAAAATGGTATGGCGTTCAGGTGGCCGCCACTCAGAAAGAAGTGAAGGTTACGCCTTCAAACTTCAGCGGCGAAAAAAATATAAGCTGCCTGAAAGTGGGCAATATTTACAAATATATATCGGGACGCTTCGAAAATTATAAAGATGCCGGAAAGGAGAAAGAGCGTTTGAAAAAAAAATTTCCGGACGCTTTTGTTGTGCTGGTTGAGAACGGCATTCCCTCTGTTGTTAAAAATTAAGCATTTACGTGCAAATGCTTTCCGCAATATTCATTAACCTTAGGTAAACCCATTCTGTTTACCACAAAGCGGATGCATATTACATCGTTTTTTTAACTAAAATTGCCACATGAAAAAATCGAGATTTATAAAATTGG
>WRIQ01000257.1 GCA_009782655.1 Prolixibacteraceae bacterium | reverse complement strand
AGGTTCGTATAAATTGCCGCAGTTTCGTAAAGAATTTTCGTTAAAAAAAGAGGTTAGGCAGGCCGTTGTATTTGTTTCGGGAATGGGACATTTCAACTTGTTCATCAACGGCGAAAAAGTCGGCGACAACTTTCTCGATCCGGGATGGACGCAATACGACCAGCAGGCTTTATATGTTTCGTTCGATGTTACCACACGGCTGCGGCAGGGCGACAATGCTTTCGGCGTGATGTTGGGAAACGGTTTTTATAATGTTCCGCGCGAACGGTACTTAAAGGTTTTGACTTCGTTTGGAGCTCCGAAAATGATTATGAAAATGCAGGTCGCCTATTCCGACGGCTCCTCGGAAGAAATAATCACCGATGAAAGTTGGACGACGACAGAAAGCCCGATAACCTATTCAAGTATTTATGGCGGTGAAGATTACGATGCCACGCGCGAACAGAAAGGATGGATGCTGCCGGGTTTCGACGATTCTCAATGGGCGAGGGCGCTTCCGGTCGACAACGGGGCGGCGTTGCAACCGCAGCGAAGTACGCCGCTGAAGGTTCGCGACCGCCTGCCAACCAACCGTATATATCAGAATGGAAAAGGTTCTTGGATTTATGATTTGGGGCAGAATTTCTCAGGTAATATCGCGGTAAAAGTACGAGGAAAAGCGGGGCAGGAAATTATCTTCCGTCCGGCGGAACTGCTAAACAGCGACTCCACCATTAATCAAAGCGCTTCGGGTGGGCCATTCTGGTTTGCTTATACCACGCGGGGCGACGGCGACGAAGTTTGGCGGCCGCAATTCACCTATTACGGGTTTCGATATGTGCAGTTGGAAGGAGCGGTTCCCGCCGGAAAAGAGAATCCCGACAATCTCCCCGAAGTGGAGGAAATAACGGGACTGCACACCGCCAATTCAGCGGAAGAAGCCGGAACTTTCCATTGCTCCAAACCAATGTTTAACCAAATATACTGCCTTATCGACTGGGCTATGCGGAGCAATATGGCAAGCGTACTGACCGACTGTCCCCACCGCGAAAAATTGGGATGGCTTGAACAGGCTTATCTCATGCAGTTTTCGTTGCAATATCGCTACAATCTTTCGCGGCTATACGAAAAAGTGATGAAAGATATGCAGGTAGCGCAACATCAGAATGGAATGGTACCCACCATTGCCCCCGAATATGTGGTTTTTGCCAGTGGTTTTGAAGACACGCCGGAGTGGGGAAGCGCTTTTATCATTTGCCCTTGGTATATCTATCAATGGTATGGCGACAGCCGCCTGTTGGCGGAATATTACCCGCAAATGCAACGCTATCTCGATTATCTGTCGAGCCGCTCCGACGGACATATTGTAGCCTATGGCTTGGGCGACTGGTTCGACATCGGCCCCGGAAACCCCGGATATTCACAGTTGACTTCCAACGGCTTAACTGCCACAGCCACCTATTATTACAATACGACCATCATGGAGAAAATAGCCCGCCTTCTGGGTAAAAGCGAAGACGCCGCACGTTATAACGCTTTGGCAAAGGAGATTAAGACAGCGTTCAACAGTAAATTTTTCGACAAGGTAACGGGAAAATACGATCACAACAGCCAAACGGCGAGCGCCATTTCGCTGTATGTGGGATTGGTTGAGGATGAAAACAAAGATAAAGCGTTCAACAACCTCATCGAAGATATTCGAGGGCGCAATAATGCGCTTACGGCCGGCGATGTGGGATACCGCTATGTGCTGAGGACGTTGGAGGGCAACGGCGCTTCAGATGTGATTTTCGATATGAACAGCAAATACGATGTGCCCGGCTACGGATGGCAGTTGGCGCATGGAGCGACAGCGCTCACGGAATCGTGGCAGGCATACGGTTTTATTTCCAATAACCACTTTATGCTCGGACACCTGATGGAGTGGCTTTTCAGCGGCTTGGGCGGATTACGCCAAGATGAAGAATCAGCAGGATACAAAATCATATTAATAGACCCGCAGCCTGTTGGCGATGTGAAATATGCCACAACGACTTACGATTCTCCATACGGGCAAATTGTTTGCAGATGGGAAAAAACCGACGATTCCTACACCCTGAAAGTTGATGTTCCCGCCAACAGCGAAGCCGTTGTTTGTCTTCCAACCGCTGACACCGCAAAGGTAACCGAATACGGACTTCCACTTTCGGAAGCAACTTCTGTTTCGGTTTCAGGAATTGAAAATGGAAAACTGAAACTGAAAATCGGTTCGGGAAGTTATTTGTTTCAAGTCAGGTGATCGCGCTTTTTCTGAACGGAAACTGACGATTATCGGGGTTTAATAAACCATTAATATAAGAAAATGACAGCTATCAAAATTTGTATATTTTGCTTTCAAGATAATATATTGTTAATCAGTTTATTGAAGTTGTTGTGAATTATCTTCTGCCAATATGGATTCTCGCAAAAGTTGCAGGGCGGTTTGTGAAGCGCACATGATATTCTGTTCCCTGTCGTTGTCAAAATTGAATTTTTGGGCGAATATTTCCGTCGGTGTGGCAATGCCCACCCAAACGGTTCCGGCAGGTTTTTCGACGGTTCCGCCGTCGGGTCCTGCTACGCCGGTGGTCGCCACGGCATAGTCAACGCCGAAAATTTTTTTAATGCCCGCAACCATTTCTTTGGCTGTCTCTTCGCTCACGGCGCCATGTTTACGAAGCGTCTCTTCCGAAACTCCCAATACCGACATTTTTATTTCATTGGAATAGGCCGTGACACTGCCCTTAAACCATTTC
>WRIQ01000256.1 GCA_009782655.1 Prolixibacteraceae bacterium | reverse complement strand
GGTTTCGGACGCGGCTTCATTTGTCAACGGCCAGATTATCCGCGTTGACGGTGGCCGTTAATACCAAACTGGAGATATAATTTATGAGTAATCTGGAAAAATACCAGGCCGCCCTTGCCGAAGTTCTGGAAATTCCCAGGGAAGAGGTTTGCGTAGCCACATCCGCCACTGTGGTCCGCTGGGATTCCATCGGCAAAATAAGCCTGGTCGCCATTTTGGAAGAAACCTTTGCTATTGAAATGGAACCTGAAGATATTATCCGGTTCAACTCCTATGACTACGGACTCCAGATTCTCCGCAAGTCCGGCGTGGATATTTAATATAGCGAGGAAATCATATGCATATCGGCATTTTTATAGGGGGATTGTGCTTTGGCCGGAGCGGGCAGGTAGCTTGCGGCGTCAATCTTGCCAATGCCATGCTGGTCAGAGGGCATAAAGTTACCGTTTTTTTCCTGCCCCAATGGAGGGAAGAAGTTGCCTCCGCGCCCTGTTACCCCATTTCTTCGGAAATTACGCTGTGCCCTCTGGATTTAAGCGGCTCCAACACAACCGGAAGTTCCGAATTTGCAACCATTTCATCGTAGTTGCCGTCTGTAATTTCTAATGCCATAGCTATTTTGTTTTTTGATTGTGTAATAATGTATTTTTTTCAAAAGTACTAATTAATATGGAAGACAATCCATGGATTGTCTTCCATGAACTCAAACAATTCGTTATCGGGATCAATTTTTATGTTGCGCGAAAACAGTTTTATGTTGCTTCCGCTTTCCGCATCGTAGATATTAAATTTCAGTAAAGTATTGCCTTTGTGCCGCTTAAATATTTTCTCCATCTCCTCAATAACCGATTCATTGATTTGATCGAACGGTATGGTCAGGGTAACGCTTTTCACCAGATTTTTCCGCGCCTCCGAAAGAAGTTCGATGTGGGTAATGTCAAACCTGAGCTCTCCTGAGTAACCTTTTTGTACTCTCCCTTTCATCAAAATAAATAAACCGGGTTTGCAGTATTTACTGAAGTCAACATAGTCCTGTCCGAATAAAACAAACTGGTAAGAATACTGATAATCGGCCAGCGTGAGTTTGCTATATCGCAAACCGTTTTTCGCTGTGCCTTCAAAGGCTTCGGTGACCATTCCACCAAATGTAATATTTTGATTTTTAAGATGTTCTATTCTTTCGCTCAAATCTTTGAGGCTATACTCTTTGGAGCAGAAATATTCCATTTCCAGTTTGTAATCGTCGAGGGGATGTGCGGTGAGGTAAACGCCGACGAGATTTCTTTCCTTCTCGAGCAAAATCAGTTTGGGCCACTCCTCAACATTGGGCGCTTCCGGTTTTTTCACCACCTGCGCCGAGGCGAAATCGCCGAAAAGACTTTGTTGCATCGATTGCGCTTCCTGTTGTATTTTGTTGCCGTAGCGAATCAACTTTTCCACAAAGGTTATGGGGTCGTTTTCTTGGTCACCGACAAAAAACTGATGCCTGTTTAATTTTTCAAAGCCGTCGAAAGCGCCCGCCGTGGCAAGCCCTTCAAAGGTTTTTTTGTTCACCGATTGCAGGCTTACACGCTCCACAAAATCGTAAATATCTTTGAAGTCGCCCTTTTCATTACGCACTTTGATAATCTCTTCCACAGCGCCTTCTCCCACACCTTTGATGGCCGCAAGCCCGAAACGTATATCGCCGTTTTTGTTAACCGTGAATTTCACAAAACTCTCGTTGATATCGGGCCCCATCACATTTAGTCTCATGCGTTTGCATTCGGTCATAAATTTTGTGATCTCGGCACTGTTGTTGAGGTTGCGGCTCAGGTTGGCAGCCATAAATTCGGCAGGAAAATGGGCTTTCAGGTAGCCTGTATGATAGGCCACATAAGCGTAGCAAACCGAGTGCGATTTGTTGAAAGCGTATGAGGCGAAAGCTTCCCAGTCGCGCCATATTTTTTCGATAACCTCGGCGGGTTTTTTGTACGTTAATTCACATTCTCCGACAAACTGCGGATTGGCTTTGCAGCCGGTTACAAATTTCTCCTTCAGCTTGTTCATCAGCTCTTCCTGTTTTTTACCCATGGCTTTGCGCAGGGTATCCGAATCGCCTCGCGTAAAACCGGCCAGCAGTCGCGAAAGCAGCATAACCTGCTCCTGAAAAACGGTGATCCCGTATGTGTCGCCCAAATATTTTTCCATCATCGGCAGGTCATATTCAATCTTTTTGCGTCCGTGTTTGCGGGCGATATAATCGGGAATATATTCCATCGGTCCGGGACGGTAGAGCGCGTTCATGGCAACCAAATCTTCAAACCGATTGGGTTTCAGTTCGCGCAGGTGTTTTTTCATTTTTTCCGATTCGAACTGGAAAATGGCGGTTGTTTCGCCTTTGCAAAACAGCTCGTATGTTTTTTTATCGTCGAAGGGAATTGTCTCAATGTCGATTTCAATTCCGTGCGACAGCTTAATATTTTCCAGAGTTTCCTTGATGATGGAAAGTGTTTTCAGCCCAAGGAAGTCCATTTTCAGAAGGCCTATGCTTTCCACAAACCGACCGTCGTATTGTGTTGTGGGCAGATTGTCATCCTTTGTTTGCATCAGCGGAATATGATCGGTGAGCGGATCGCGGCTGATGATGATGCCGCAGGCATGGACTCCTGTTTGCCTCACCGAGCCTTCGAGCGCTTCGGCAAAACCGATGGTTTGCGCTATCAGCGGGTTGCTCGAATTGCGTTCTTTGCGTAGGTCGGGGTTTTCTTTATATGCTTTCTGGAAGTTCATTTTGGGAGCTTCGGGAACCAAT
>WRIQ01000255.1 GCA_009782655.1 Prolixibacteraceae bacterium | reverse complement strand
AGGAATCAGCGTAAGCCCCGACGTGTTGAGTACCAAAAACATTATTTGTGGATTGCTGGCCGTATCTTTTTGGGGGTTGGTAGCCTGCATCTCTTTCATGGCCTGCAAGCCCATCGGCGTAGCGGCATTGTCGAGGTTCAGCATGTTGGCTGCTATATTCAGCATGATGGGGCCGTATGCCGGATGGTCTTTACCCAACTGGGGAAATAGTTTGTTGAAAAGAGGAGAAATGATGCGCGAGAAAATTTTTACAACGCCTCCTTTTTCGCCAACACGCATGATGCCCATCCACAAAGTGAGAACGCCCGTCAATCCCAGCGAAATTTCAAAACCCGTTTTGGCCATGGCAAAAGTGGAATTCATCATGGCGGAAAAAACCTCTGTGTCGCCAAAAAAGATCAACTTAACCAATCCAATGACAAAGGCCGATAAAAAGAAAAAAACAAACAGATAGTTTAATGCCATGATGCTGAAATCAAAATAAGAGCGTGAAAAACCGACCGACCGGCAGCGCTGCGAACAAAAATAGAAAAATAATTAACAACGAAAAATGGGAAATCGTCATTCGGGCGATGAAACAACCTTACTGCAACCTCGTGTGCTTTTTTACATAAACGGGGAAAAATCTTGCTCCCCAAATCATTGCGAGCAAGGGAGGCGGAAGTTCCTGCGGAAAGCCGCTTGTAATGTGCGCCTCCCAAAAATCGAAGAAGCCGCTCGCAAACGGAAACGGCTTCTTCTGCATTATCAATCAAAAAGAAAAATTATTCTTTCCCATATCCCATAGCCACCAAGCGTTTGTAATAGTCGTAGCGCCATTTTGCATTTTCCTCGGCCGAGGCAAACAGTTTGGCAGCTTCTTCGGGGAACGCCTTTTTCAGCGATGTGTATCGCACCTCGCCATTGAGAAATTCCTGAAATTTTGACCAATCGGGTTCGTTCGAATCGAGTTGGAACGGATTTTTGCCTTCGGCTTCCAAACGCGGGTCGTAGCGGTAGAGCGTCCAGTATCCGGCGTCGACGGCTCTTTTCATCTCAGCCTGCGACTTGCCCATGCTGGCACGCAGCCCGTGGTTGATACACGGCGAATAGGCAATTACGATGGATGGGCCGGGGAAAGCTTCGGCTTCGCGAATGGCTTTCAGGTACTGAAGCTGGTTGGCGCCCATGGCTACCTGCGCCACATAAATGTATCCGTAGGATATGAGCATGGCGCCGAGGTCTTTCTTGCGAATCCGTTTTCCGGCGGCGGCAAACTTAGCTACCGCACCGATGGGCGTCGATTTCGACGATTGCCCGCCCGTATTGGAATATACTTCGGTGTCGAGCACCAGCACATTCACATCCTGCCCGCTGGCCAGCACATGGTCGAGGCCGCCGTAGCCTATATCGTAAGCCCAACCGTCGCCGCCAAAAATCCATATCGATTTTTTCACCAGATATTGTTTCAGCGCTATGATGTCTTTGGCATAAGAGGCGCTGCTTCCTGTCAGCACATCAATAACTCTTGACGAAGCTGCAACCGATTCGTCGGCGTTATCCTTTGCCGACAGCCAACCTTCGAAAGCCTCTTTTTCCACTTCGCTGATTCCGTTTTTCAGCGCTCCGTTCATGATTGCGGCAATTCTATCGCGCTGTGCACCAACCCCTTCGGCCATACCAAAGCCATATTCGGCATTGTCTTCAAACAGAGAGTTTGCCCATGCCGGCCCGCAACCCGAATCTTTATGCTTGCAATAGGGAGTTGCTGGCGCAGATCCACCATAAATCGACGAACAACCGGTGGCGTTGGCAACCATCATACGCTCGCCATAGAGCTGCGTGATCAGCTTGATATAAGGTGTTTCGCCGCAACCGGCGCAGGCGCCCGAAAATTCAAACAGCGGCTGTGCAAATTGCGAATTTTTAATGTTCTGCATTTTGTTGGGTAAATCCTTTTTTGTTGCAACTTTCGTCGACATATATTCCCAACGTTCTATCTCATCATTTTGCGTTCCTATGGGAACCATTTCCAGCGATTTCACTTTCGACGGACATACATCGGCGCAGTTTCCGCAGCCCGTGCAGTCGAGAACGCTCACCTGGATGCGGAAGTTCAAGTCGGGGAACATCTTGGCCGGTGATGCCTGCCTGACAACCGTTCCGGTGGGGGCGGCAGCGGTTTCTTCGCCAGAAAGAAGAAAGGGGCGTATGGCGGCGTGCGGGCAAACGTAAGCGCACTGGTTACACTGAATGCAATTGTCGGGGTTCCACGATGGCACATGAACGGCGATGCCGCGTTTTTCGTAGGCGGCGGTTCCCTGCATGAATGTTCCGTCTTCGAACTCTACAAACTTCGAAACCGGCACATCGTCGCCCTGTTGCGCATTGATGACATCCACGAATTTGGAAATATATTCGGGACGGTTGGGATCGTTTGTGCTGTCGTCGGCTTCCATATTTTTCCACTCAGCGGGTATATCCACCTTTATCACATTTTTTCCTCCCGCATCGATGGCGGCAAAGTTCATGTTAACAACCTGTTCGCCCTTTTTACCGTAGCTTTTCACAACGGCGTCCTTCATTTCCTTAACCGCCAGTTCGAAGGGAATCACGCCGGTAATTTTGAAAAATGCCGACTGCATGATGGTATTTGTGCGGTTTCCGAGTCCCAGCTCTTCGCCCAGTTTCGTGCCGTTGATGATGTAGAAGTTAATTTCGTTTTCGGCAAGGTATTTTTTCATTTTGCGGGGAAGCTTCCGTTTGGTTTCTTCGCTGTCCCAAATGGAATTCAGCAGGAACGAACCTCCTTTTTTC
>WRIQ01000254.1 GCA_009782655.1 Prolixibacteraceae bacterium | reverse complement strand
CGATGATCATCACTCGCTGATGCGAGTTGGCCGTGGTGTGCAGGCGATCTATTGCTTCGGTAGCCACATATACCGCCGAATCGAAACCAAAGGTAATTTCGGTTCCCCAAACGTCGTTGTCGATGGTTTTGGGAATGCCGACCACATTCAGCCCTTCCCTTGACAACATGTCGGCTGTTTTCATCGTTCCGTTTCCTCCAATGCAAACAAGCGCGTCGAGCCTCAGCTCTTCGTAATTTCTGACGATATGTTCGGGCTTTTCGTTGGGTTCGCTGCTGTTAGACACCAATTTGTACGGTTTTTCGCGCGAGGTTCCCAAAATGGTTCCGCCCAGCGTCAAAATCCCCGAAAGCTGTTCCTCTTTCAACTCAATGTAGTCGTTATGAATCAATCCCGAAAATCCGGCGCGAAAGCCGATTACTTCCATTCCGTATTCAACGATGGCAGTTTTGCCCACACCACGAATGGCGGCATTCAATCCGGGACAGTCGCCGCCGGCAGTCAGAATTCCTATTCTTTTACTTTTTGTACGCATATTCTTTCAATAATTTTTTCATTGACCAATATACAAATAATAATAAACTGCCTGAATTTTTTTCCAAAAAAATCTACAAAACAGACGTTCTCCCTCCCCTCATTTTAACGGTTAAGAGTTTAAAAATTATCTTAAAATCAGTTCGTCGGCAGTCGCTCGCGGCAAATGGCGCCCGCTTTGAAGCTTCCGATACAAAACTTTCGGTAATATTCAATAAATGTGAACATAAATTGTATTTTTACATCTCAGAATTTCTCAATTGTATGAATGAGGACTAATTTTGCACAAACATGGAAAAACTATGAAAACTTCTAAGGAATCCGGTTCGGCCGCGGGTTTGGGGACAGCTCCGGTTTACATAACCTCTATTTCGACTATATTGGGCGCCATTTTGTTTTTACGATTCGGTTTTGCCACCGGAACGTTGGGATTTTGGGGCGCCATGATAATTATTCTGCTTGGGCATCTTATCACTATACCTACGGCGTTGGCCATTTCGGAAATCGCCACCAACACCCGTGTTGAAGGCGGCGGCGAGTATTTTATCATTTCGCGTTCCTTCGGGCTGAAAATTGGTTCCACCATCGGCGTCGCGTTATACTTTTCGCAAGCTATCAGCGTGGCTTTTTATGTTATTGCGTTTACCGAGGCTTTCACGCCCCTTTTCAACTGGTGGGAAGGGAACTTTAACTTCGAATTGCCGCGACAGGTGATCAGCATTCCCGCATTGTGCATTCTGGCTTATATAATTCTGAAAAAAGGCACCGGTTCGGGCATGAAAATGCTGTATGTAATTACCGCAATATTGATAGTATCGCTGATTCTTTTTTTCTTGGGCTCGCCCACCGAACCGGGCAACGATTCCACATATGTTCAGGGTAATAATTTCGGTTTCTTTAATAAAGACAAGCTGTTCCTGATTTTCGCCATCTGTTTTCCTGCATTTACGGGCATGACGGCCGGCGTAGGGTTGAGCGGCGACCTGCGTAATCCGGGAAAATCGATACCACTGGGAACCATGGGCGGCACCATCACAGGGCTGGTTGTATATGCCTTTGTGGTTTGGAAATTCGCTGTTTCGGCGCCGCAAGCCGATTTGATTGCCGACCAGTTGATTATGACTGATATAGCGATTTTCGGAGCCGTTATGATACCTATTGGGCTTGCCGCCTGCACCATTTCGTCGGCCATGGCCTCAGCCATGGTAGCCCCGCGAACGTTGCAAGCGTTGGCAAGCGACAAAAGCCTGCCGCTCAGAGGTATTAACAATTTTCTGTCGCGGGGAAAAGGCAACGCTCGCGAGCCTTTCAATGCCAGCATTGTTACATTTGTAGTTGCGTCAGTTTTTGTCGTTTTGGGCGATGTGAACATTGTTGCGCAGGTTATATCCATGTTTTTTCTGGTAACTTATGGCTCTTTATGCCTCATTTCTTTCCTCAACCATTTCGGCTCGCCGCCGTCGTACAGGCCGCGCTTCAAATCCAAATGGTACCTTTCGCTGGGAGGATTTATCCTTTCGGTTTGGATTATGTTTAAAATCAATGCAGTTTATACCATCATTTCATCTTTGATTATCATTGTTTTATATCTTATCATAGAACATTACAACAAAGACCAGAAAGGGTTGGTAAATATTTTTACGGGGGCGCTGTTCCAGTTGAATCGCAGGCTTCAGGTATTCATGCAAAAAAACCTTCCCAACGACGAAAGTAGCGAGTGGCGCCCGGCAGCAATCTGCATTTCGCCCAACTCTTTTGAGCGCGACAAAGTACTCGATTTGATGCGCTGGATTAGCTATAAACATGGATTTGGTACCTATTTCCATTTTATCGAAGGCTATTTTAGCAAACAAACCTTTACCGAATCGCAAAAAATACAGGCCAGACTTATCGTCAACCAGAAAGACCGGAAAAACACGCTCTATATTGATACGATGATATCGCCCTCATACACTTCGGCCATTGCACAGGTCATCCAGTCGCCATCCATATCGGGTATGGAAAACAATATGGTAATTTTTGAATTCGATAAAAGTCATCCCGAAGAAATAGGACGCATTCTCGACAATATAAAACTGACAAAAGCCGGAAATTTTGATGTGTGCATCTTCGGCAGCGCTGCCATATCCATCAAATTCAAGTACGGTATTCATGTGTGGCTGCGGAAAAATATTGATGTGGAAAATGCCAATCTCATGATTCTGTTGGGATATATTATCATGTCGCATCCCGACTGGAGCAAGGGAGAAATCAAAATATTCAGCATCAATTCTCCCG
>WRIQ01000253.1 GCA_009782655.1 Prolixibacteraceae bacterium | reverse complement strand
AAATGGAATAGCCAGGACACGCGCGACCCCAAAGTTTTTTGGTACGAACCGTCGAAACATTGGGTTTTGGTGTTGAACGAACGCGATGGACACTCCATATACACGTCTGAAAACCTGAAAGAATGGCGATACGAAAGCCACGTAACCGGATTTTGGGAATGCCCCGAATTGTTTCCCCTGCCGGTTGACAAGAATCCCGAAAATACCAAATGGGTGATGTATGGCGCTTCGGGAACATACATGATTGGCGACTTCGACGGCAGGGTTTTCACTCCTGAAACAGGTAAATATATGTATACCAGTGGTTCCATCTATGCGGCGCAAACATTTGCCAATATGCCCGACGGACGGCGCGTACAAATGGGATGGGGACGAATCGCCCATCCCGAAATGCCTTTCAACGGCATGATGCTGTTACCGACAGAATTGACACTTTGCACCACCAAAGACGGGCTGCGGTTATTTAACACACCGGTGTCAGAATCCCAACAACTGTTTACGTCCGTTCGCCAATGGAACTCATTAACTTCAGTCAGGGCCAACCAACTGCTCAGGGAATTTTATGATGCCGACTGTTTGCGAATAAAAACCACCATAAAATTGTCGCACGCCACCAATGCCGGTTTTAATCTTTTCGGACAGCGAATTGTTGATTACGATCTGAATTTCAATAAATTAAACAGCCTTTTCTATTCGCCCGAAGATATGAACAGCATGGAAATATCGGCCGATATTTATATCGACAAAACTTCGATTGAAGTGTTTATCGACAATGGAGCTTACACCTATTCCATGGAACGGCGTCCCGATGCAAACAACAAAGAAGGATTTCATTTTTGGGGTAACAACATTGAAGTCAAAAATCTGGAGGTTTTCGGCGTAAAATCAATTTGGTAATTCATTGAAAGAAACTGATTTTGTATTGTGCGGGAATTATTTTTACCTGACAAAATCGTAATATCTTATGCAAATACTTTGTCATTAAATATATTTCCTGAAATATACAATACTGATGCTTTTCGAAGATAATCAAAAACGGATTGAATTTAGTTTCGTGAAAACAGAGGTTTTCTGTTATTTTTGCAGATGTAAAATTATTTCTGACCATTAAAATTAAAAATAGATGAAAAAGATTCGTGCAGCCATTGTTGGTTATGGCAATATTGGAAAAGCAACACTGGAGGCTGTTCTGGTGGCTCCCGATTTTGAACTCGCGGGCGTCGTGCGCCGCACGGCAACTGTCGGAAATACTACGCCCGAATTGGCCGACGTCAAAATTGTTGACGATATGAAAAAACTTGATGATGTTGATGTTGCCATTCTGTGCGCGCCCACCCGCAGCGTTCCCGAATTCGCAAAAAAATATCTGGCGACGGGCATTAACACGGTCGACAGCTATGATATACACGGAAATATCTGGGAGTTGAGGCAGGATTTGGAAGTATTTGCCAAAGCGTATAATGCCGTAGCTGTGATTTCGGCAGGTTGGGATCCGGGCAGCGATTCGATTGTTCGTGCTTTGCTCGAGGCGGTTGCGCCCAAAGGATTGACATATACAAATTTTGGCCCCGGCATGAGCATGGGGCATACCGTTGCCGTGAAAGCCATCGACGGTGTGCGAAAAGCGCTTTCGATGACGATTCCGCTGGGAACAGGCATCCACCGCCGCATGGTTTATATCGAAGTGGAAAAGGATTACAATTTTAATGATGTGGCAGAGATGATCAAGAAAGATCCCTATTTCAGCCACGACGAAACACATGTAATTCAGGTGAATAATGTCGACAGCCTGCAAGATATGGGGAATGGCGTAAATCTGGTTCGCAAGGGCGTTTCGGGAACTACGCAAAACCAGCTTTTTGAATTCAATATGAAAATCAATAATCCTGCATTGACAGCCCAGATTATGGTTGCATGCGCGCGCGCGACCACCAAAATAAAGGCCGGCGCATACACCATGATTGAAATTCCCGTAATCGACATGCTGTATGGCGAAAAGGAAGATTTGATCCGTCGGCTGGTTTAACAATGATTTTTGAAATAGCGCCGCGCAATTTATGGTCGCGATTATATTTCGGCGAAAGAGCAGGTCGCCGTTTTGCGGTTGACGAATCTAAAAATAACTGGTTCCGTCCCAGCAGTGTGTGCAGAGGTCTTTTTTGGGCAATCCGATGGCCTCAACAAGGTTTTCCATCGAGTTGAACTGTAATGTTGTGATATTCAGTTCTTTTCTGATTTCATCGACCAACCGGATATATTCCGGCGTATTTGTCGTTTTGTACAAATCCAGATTTTTACTGTCGTCGCCTTCAATTTTTTTGATGATGCGTCGGGCGATAAGCTCCAATTCCGATTTGGAAGCCGTAAAATTTAGAAACGGGCAACCATACAGCAACGGAGGACAGGCAATGCGCATATGAACCTCTTTGGCGCCGTAGTCGTAAAGAATGTTGACATTGTTACGCAACTGCGTTCCGCGTACGATGGAGTCGTCGCAGAAGATGATGCGTTGGTCTTTCAGCAATGTTTTATTGGGAATTAGTTTCATTTTGGCGATGAACTCGCGTTGTTCCTGACGCGATGGCATGAAGCTACGCGGCCATGTGGGCGTGTATTTTATGAAAGCGCGTTTATAGGGAACGCCTTTCCCTACGGCATAGCCCAAAGCATGTCCTACACCCGAATCGGGGATTCCGGCTACGAAGTCAACGTCCAGTTTGTCTTTCTGCGCCATGGCGCAACCGCCTTTATAGCGTACCTTATCCACATTTATTCCTTCGTATTCCGAAACAGGATAGCGATAGTAAACCCACAAA
>WRIQ01000252.1 GCA_009782655.1 Prolixibacteraceae bacterium | reverse complement strand
GATCCGCTTATCGACAATAAAGATTCTAAGAAACGTTACCGCGCCGATGTTTTGATAGAAGAACAGTTGGCAAAAATAGACGAGAAAATCGACAAGGAAGTGCAAAAAGCGGCCAAGCGCTTCGGGGATTCTTTCGACGAGCGGAAGTTCAGGGAAACCAATCCTCGCATCCTTGAAAACCAAAAGAAACGGGACGAGTTGCACAGCCGTTTTTCGAGCGCCATGAATGACAGCGATTTGGCAGAACTGAAACAAATCATCATCGATACGGAGATTGTGTGCCCCATTTCGGGAACACGCAATTGGACTGATGTACGCCAGTTCAACCTTATGTTTTCCACCGAAATAGGCTCCACAGCCGACGGAGCTATGAAAATTTACCTCCGCCCCGAAACCGCACAGGGCATTTTTGTCAACTACCTGAATGTGCAAAAGAGCGGACGCATGAAGACCCCTTTCGGCATCGCCCAGATTGGAAAAGCTTTCCGCAACGAAATTGTGGCGCGACAATTTATCTTCCGCATGCGCGAATTCGAACAAATGGAGATGCAGTTTTTTGTGAAACCCGGCGCCGAACTGGAATGGTTTGAAACGTGGAAGAATTTCAGGATGAAATGGCACTGCGCACTGGGCTTCGGCGACGATAATTACCGGTTTCATGAACACGAAAAGCTGGCACATTACGCCAATGCCGCCGTCGATATCGAATACCGGTTTCCCTTTGGATTCAAAGAGGTGGAAGGCGTTCATTCGCGCACCGATTTCGACTTATCGCAGCATGAGAAATATTCGGGCAAAAAACTTCGCTATTTCGATCCTGAACTGAATGAGTCGTATGTTCCTTATGTGGTTGAAACTTCCATTGGCGTCGACCGTATGTTTCTTCAGGTCATTTCGGCCTCTTACCACGAAGAAGAAGTGACGGGCGCCAACGGAGAAAAAGATATTCGCACCATTTTGCGCATTCCTCCGGCATTGGCTCCCGTAAAATTAGCGGTTTTGCCGCTGGTCAAAAAAGACGGGCTGCCCGAAAAAGCGCGGCAGATAATCAACACACTAAAATTCGACTTTTACTGTCAATACGACGAGAAAGATAGCATCGGCAAGCGCTACCGCCGTCAGGACGCAATCGGAACACCGTTTTGCATAACGGTCGATCATCAAACGCTCGACGACAGTATGGTGACCATCCGCTACCGCGACTCCATGCTGCAAGAACGGGTTCCTGTGGAAATGCTACACGATATAATTGCACAACAGGTGAATTACAAACGGCTGTTTGAGAAGATCGGAGAATAGCGCCATCTTTATTATTTTCGCTCAATGAAAAGGGCATTGATTATTACCTATTATTGGCCTCCTGCCGGCGGTGGCGGCGTTATGCGCTGGCTGAAAATGTCGAAATACCTGCCCGAACAAGGGTGGCAACCGGTAATTTATACGCCGGAGAATCCCGATCCTTCGGTGATCGACAAAAGCCTGTCAGACGAAATTCATCCGGCAACTGAGGTCTTAAATACCCGCATTTGGGAACCATACGATTTATACAGAAAGCTCACAGGCAAAAGCAAAGACACGGCTTTTAAGCCCGGTTATATTTCCGAAGCTGCGCGTCGCGGCTGGAAAGACCGCCTCTCGGTATTTTTGCGTGGCAATTTTATGATTCCCGACCCGCGCGTCTTCTGGGTGAAACCTTCGGTACAATTCCTGAAAAAATATCTCCGCCAACATCCTGTTGATCTGATAATCACCACCGGACCGCCGCAAAGCATACACCTCATCGGGCTGAAACTGAAAAAGATTCTCGGTATCCCATGGTTGGCCGACTTCCGCGATCCGTGGACAGAAATCGACTTCTACCGCCGTCTGAAACTGACTCATTGGGCAGACAAGAAACATCACCGCCTCGAAAAAGCGGTTTTAGGCAATGCCGATGTGGTTACCACCGTCAGTCCATGGCTGAAACAAAATACGGAGAAAATCGCAGGCCGCAATGTGGATGTTATATACAACGGCTTCGACCCGGCTGATTATGAATTTGAGGCGCCCCTCGAACAGGACAAATTTACAATTGCACACTTCGGCACTTTTCACATCGACCAAAATCCGCCGGCATTCTGGAAAGCGCTCAGGCAGGCGAAAACCGAAAATCCAGATTTCGCAAAAAAGTTGAACATCCGCCTGATGGGGCAGACCGACGGTTCGGTAATAGAAAACATAAAAACCGAAGGATTGGCCGAACATATAGAACTGCATGACCACTTGCCACACATGGAAGGTCTGCCCCTGCTGAAAAAATCGGCGGCGTTGCTGCTACCCCTCAACAACGCTACCGATGTGATGGGCATTTTGCCCGGGAAAATGTTTGAATATATGGCGGTGAAACGCCCGATTATCGCTATCGGCCCCTACGAAGCCGACTTTGCAGGAATCATCAATTCCACAAAAACCGGAAGCGTACACGATTTCGATGAACAGGATAAGATGAAAGCAACCATCCTGACCCTGTTCGAACAGTTCGAAGCCGGAAAATTAGCGGTAGATTCCCGTGGATACGAAAAATTCTCGCGCCGGAATTTAGCCCACGAAATCATAAATCTGCCGTTTAAAAATAGTTCGGCCAGCCAGAATAATTGAGCTTATTGAATTTATTCGGTTTATTAACTCAAACAGTTTGTGGTTTTATTTCGTTAATTCTGAAAAAATAAATACATTTGAAGAAATCAATATTCGATATTTATGAATAATAATTATTGTGTAATTATGGCGGGGGGGGGAGGGGCCCCGTTTTTGGCGGTGGGGCGGAAGCAAACTATCCAAAAAATTTTTTTTTTTTTTTTGAACTGGCGGG
>WRIQ01000251.1 GCA_009782655.1 Prolixibacteraceae bacterium | reverse complement strand
TGAGAATATCGTTCTGGATTGTGCCGCTGAGCTGGTCGAGCGTACATCCCTGTTCAAGTCCCGCAACGATGTAGAACGCAAGCACCGGAAGCACTGCACCGTTCATCGTCATCGAAACCGACATCTGGTCGAGCGGAATGCCGTCGAACAAGACTTTCATATCTTCCACCGAGCATATCGAAACACCCGCCTTTCCGACATCGCCCACAACGCGCGGATGGTCGGCGTCGTATCCGCGATGCGTTGCAAGGTCAAAAGCAACCGAGAGCCCTTTTTGACCTGCGGCAAGGTTGCGACGGTAGAATGCGTTCGACTCCTCCGCTGTCGAAAATCCCGCATACTGACGCACCGTCCATGGGCGCATGACATACATTGTTGAGTACGGGCCGCGCAGGAATGGCGCGATACCGGCCGCATAATTGAGGTGTTCCATGCCTTCGAGGTCCTCTTTCGAATACGAGGGATTCACCGGGATAAGCTCCGGCGTCATCCATGTGGTTCCCGCAACGGCGTCGCTTTGCGTGGTGGCCGCCACGTTTTTGATATCAATATCTTTAAAATTCGGTTTCATATCTTGTAATATGTTTAAACACAAAAACAGATGTTTTACAATGTTTTATATTTTTGTGTTTTTGTGTTTAAATATTCAATGTTTGTTGGTATCCTGATAAATCTTCGAGCAGGTTGCTGCGCACATGAATGAAATTCTTCACGCCTGCGGCTTCTATTTCGGGGCGGTTTGCGGGATTTCCGGCAACAACCAGTATTTCATTTTCCGCAAGAGGGATGATCTGCGAAACCCATTCGGCATATTCCTCGTCGGAGCTGCACAGCACCACGATTGCCGCTCCGGCAGCGTGTGCGGCTTGCAAACCTTCGGCAACCGTTTCGAATCCATTGTTGTCGATAACTTCGAATCCGGCAACGGCAAAGAAATTACAGGCGAACTGCGCCCTTGCCTTGCGCATGGCCAAATTGCCTATCGTGAGCATGAACGCTTTGGGGCGTCCGTGTATTTGGGCGTATTTATCAGTTTTGTAGCGCATCGCTTCGAAAGCCATGGCACCGCGCACAGGTTTCAGTGTTTCTATTTCGGCATCATCGGCAGCATTGCCGACAGCTTCGAAAACCGATCTGTCCAAATCGTCGGTAATCACTTCGTTGAAATTCGGAAACTGATTAATGCCCAGTATGTTTTCGCGTCGTGAGGCAAAATTCATAAAGCGGCTGTTTGCCATCTCCTGCACTTGACTCTGGATGAAACCTTCGCGCAGAGAGGCTATGAATCCGCCTTTTTCCTGCACTTCGATAAAAAGTTTCCAAACCCGATCGGCAATGGAAGCAGTCAGATTTTCAATATAATAGGAACCGCCAGCCGGATCGGACACTTTGTCGATATTGGATTCTTCCTTCAATAAAATCTGCTGGTTGCGGGCTATTCTTTCCGAGAAGGAAGAAGCATCCCTGAAAATGGCGTCGAAAGGAAGAACGGTTATTGAATGAGCGCCACCCAGCGCCGCCGACATAGCTTCTGTTTGCGTGCGCAACATATTTACATAGGGATCGTAAACCGTTTTGTTGAAAGTCGCCGTTTCCACATGGACGATCATGCGTGCGCTGTCGTCATTCCGGATGCCGTATGCTTTTACAATCTGCGCCCACAAAAGGCGGCCTGCGCGTAATTTCGCTATCTCCATGAAATAGTTATTACTCACGCTCAGGTTGAATTTTATTTTTGACGCAACCTTTTCGGCCGACAAGCCCAAATCGGTGAGTTTGTCGATATATTCCACACCCTGAGCCAGCGAAAATGCCAACTCCTGAACAATGGAAGCGCCGCTGTTGCCATAGGTTTTCCCGTTTACGGCAATGGTGCGGAAGCCGGGGATGGCGTCGCCGCCATCGACCTGTTTTTTCAGCTTCTCGAAAGCGGTTTCGCCGTTGCAGTTGCACAGTTTGCCCTTCAGGACAAATTTTCCCAACGGGTCTTTGGTTATGGATGCGCTAACTTTCGTTACATCGTAACCGCGTTCTTTTACATACTCCGTAAAGGTTTCTGCCAGATTGCATTTTCCGCACGGACAAACAAAATTCACTTCAACCGCGTCGAGATGGATCCCATTCAACAAAACCTGCAAATCGTCTTGGCAGGGATTCGTACCGCAGACAAAGACAAACCCCAGAGAATTAACGCCTTTGTTTAAAATATCCAATGCTTTTATGTTGGCTTCGGCATAATCGTTAACCGCAATATCCTGCCTGATTAGCCAGTTGTTCAACGCTTCGTTGCCGCGCACAAAGGGAAATTTGCCGGGTGCATTATCGAGAAATTCCAGCCCTTTAAGGTTCTCGCCGCGGTAATAAGGCCTCGCCGGAATTTTTTCGTTGGTGCGCCACACCAGCGTTTTTTCGTAGTCTTTCCCTTTCAAATCGGCCGCGATGACCTCTTCCCATTGCAGGGTGGAAATCGGCGGAAATTCAGAGAAAAGCTTTTCATTTTTATCTGCCATATTAATAGTTTTTGAAAATTGCCGTAAAATTAAATCTTTTGTTACGAATCGGCATATTTAACGTCATAAATTTTCGGTTTATCTTTCAGTTTCAATTTTTTTAACGTGATGCATGGCTGAATTGGGAGCGGCGACACAATTTTTGACTTAACAATAAGCGACTGCCACATTGTTCAACGCTTGCAGCTTGTGTAATGACATTTCTGGTTCTATATGGTTTTAAGAATACAGGAGGCGGTTCGGCATAGCTCAAACAAGTTTGGCTCTGCACTCACCTTTCATTATATTTGTACGCAAAATATACAAAAATTGGATTTCATGAATACAAAGAAAATACGGGTTCGATTTGCACCCAGCC
>WRIQ01000250.1 GCA_009782655.1 Prolixibacteraceae bacterium | reverse complement strand
TCCAATACATGAATAACCTTTGCCCACACCCACTCGCTGGAATAGATGCCGCCCTCGTATGCCGTGTAGTTGACGTCCCACTTTTTCGCCAAACTGTTTATGCGGGCGGCTTCTTCCACGGCTGTGTGGTCTTTCCACAGGATGAACATTGCGTTGGGGTTTTCAGCAAATTCGGGGCGTAATGCCAGCGGCGTTCCTTCTTTGTCCGTTAAGGCGGGTGTTGAGCCGGTGGTGTCGAAGGATAATCCGACGATGTTTTTGGCAACGCCGACAGGCGATTTGTCAAGCGCTTCGCGCACCGATTCCACCAGGCTTTCCATATAATCCAAGGGGTGTTGCCGATATTGGTTGGCTTGCGGGTTGCAGTATTTTCCGGCAGCCCAGCGTTTGTAATGCTTGACCGACGAAGCGATTTCCTTTCCGGTTACGGCTTCCACAATTACGGCGCGGCATGAGTCCGTACCGTAATCCAATCCTATTACATATTTCATGATTTTTAATTTTGAAATGTGCTAATTCATCAATTCGATAATGTGACAGAATGTTACGATTGTTGCATTATCACATTGTCTTGTTATTCAGCATATAGAAAACTTCGTTTATGCGAATATCCTTTTTGAATTCATCGATGGTTGTATTTTCGTCGATAATCAACGCTTCCATGCCGGCAATTTCAGCATAATCCTGAAAATATTCCACAGAGAGGTCGTAGGAGAAACAGGAGTGGTGCGTTCCGCCTGCAATTATCCATGCGCCGGCGCCGGTTTCGAAATCGGGCCGCGGAATCCACAATGCCGACGCTACGGGAAGTTTGGGTAGCGGTTTACTTTTGATACAGTCTACCTTGTTCACAATCAGCCGGAAACGGTTTCCCATATCGACGATGGTGGCGGCAATGCCTTCGCCTTCTTTGGATGTGAAAACCAGCCGGGCGGGATCGTTTTTGCCGCCAATCCCCAATGGGTGGACTTCCAATTTGGGTTTATGTTCGGCTATCATGGGGCTTACTTCCAACATGTGAGCTTGGAGGATGGCGCTTTTCTCGCCGTCGAAATTGAGTGTGTAGTCTTCGAGGAATGAACAGCCTTTGGACAGTCCCTGACCCATGAACCACACGGTGCGCAGGAGGGCTGCCGTTTTCCAGTCGCCTTCGGCGCCGAATCCATAGCCTTCGGCCATGAGACGCTGGCAGGCCAACCCGGGAAGCTGATCGATGCCGTCTAAGTTGTCGAAATGGGTGGTGAAAGCTTTGGCGCCGGTTTCCGTCAGCAGACGGCGCAGCGCCGCTTCAACACGGGCGGCATTGACAACCTGTTGGTATTCGTGGGTGTTGGTACTGATGGCGCTGCAATCGTATTCTTTTTTATAATCTTCGAGTAGCGCATTGACTTGGTCATCGGTGACGTCGTTTTGATAGTTGCGCAATGTTGCAATGTTGCAAAAATCAACATGATATCCCAAACGCATTTCGGCTTCCACTTTGTCGCCGTCGGTCACAGCCACGTTGTTCATTTGGTCGCCAAGGCGTATGACGAGCATGTTCTGCGCATCTGCCCATGCTGCGGCCACACGTTGCCAAATTGCAATTTTCTGTTGCGCTTTTGGGTCTTGCCAATGACCGACCACCACTTTGCAGGGCTTGCGCATGCGGGCGACGATATGCCCAAATTCGCGATCGCCGTGCGCCGACTGGTTCAGGTTCATGAAGTCCATGTCCATAGTGTTCCATGGAATCTCCCTGTTAAATTGCGTGTGGAAATGGAGCAGCGGTTTTTTCAACTCTTGTAATCCGTGAATCCACATTTTGGCGGGCGAAAATGTGTGCATCCATGTGATAACACCTGCACATTTATCGCAATTGTTCGCTTCCTTGAGTGTGGCGATAACTTCTTTCGCCGAATTGACAGTTCCTTTGTACACAATTTTCACGGGAAGATTCCCCGAATTGTTGAGACCTTTTACCATCTCGTTCGAGTGTGTATCCACTGCAATCACCGCGTCGCCGCCGTACAGCAATTGTGCGCCGGTAACAAACCATACTTCTAAATTTTCGAAACTCATAGTTTTTTTAATTAATCATTTTTTTAATTATTCATTGTTTTGTCCATAATATGCGTTGGAGCCATGTTTACGGTAAAAATGTTTTTTGATCAGGTCGGGATTCATGGTCAGGTTGGGATTTATGGCGAAGGCTAAGTATGCCATTTTTGCAACCTCTTCGAGGACAACCGCATTGCTGACGGCTTCGGGCGCATTTTTTCCCCATGTAAACGGGCCATGGTTTTTAACCAAAACTCCCGGTGTATGGTCTGCATTCAGCATTTTGAAACGTTCAACGATAACATTTCCGGTTTCCCTCTCGTATTCTCCTTCTATTTCAACAGAAGTCATAGTGCGGGTGCAGGGAATGTCGTCTTTGAAGTTGTCGGCATGTGTTGTCCCGATGTTGGGAATGTCGCAACCTGCCTGCGCCCATGCCGCGGCAAATGCCGAGTGGGTGTGAACTACGCCACCGATATGGGTAAACAATTCATACAGAACGAGGTGCGTGGCCGTGTCGGACGATGGTTTCAGGTTTCCTTCCACAATATTTCCTTTCATGTCGACAACCACCATGTGTTCGGCTTTCATCTCGTTGTACGAGATTCCCGATGGTTTGATAACCACCAAGCCTCTTTCGCGGTCGATACCGCTTGCATTTCCCCATGTTAAAATCACCAATCCGTGTTTCACCAAATCGATATTGGCCTGATAAACATCTTTTTTGAGTTGTTCCAACATGAATTTTTTTTTTTATTTTTTTACCGGAAATTTATAGATACAAGCGTGTTTGTATATCTCGCCGGGCGTCGGGAATGTTGCCGGAAA
>WRIQ01000249.1 GCA_009782655.1 Prolixibacteraceae bacterium | reverse complement strand
TTTTCTCGACTTTACCTATGTGCGGTGCCGGAAAGTGCATACCGGCAATCGGATATTTCCCTTTTGCTGCTTCGTCTAATATCCGTTTTCGGGAAGCAATCGCTTTTTCGTGATCTATGTCGAATCTCGCACATGCTTCCGGGACGGGAAATTGTAACGCCACCGCATGAAGCAGATCGCCGACGATCATCAGTCCTTCGTCTTCTGCCTTTGTCGATTCTATCCAGAATGCCGTATGTCCTGCCGTGTGTCCCTCGGCATTGATCGCCTTTACCTTGACATGAGCGTTTGCAAAAACCTCGTCGTCAAAGTTAAACGTCGTGAAATCCTGACCATACGCCGATTTGACTTTGGCAAGTTGCTCGTATTCCGGTTTTGTACTCAGCACTTTGGCATTAGGAAACCGTCGGGCATTGTTTTGAAAGAGTCCGCCGATGTGGTCGCCATGCATGTGCGTTATAAGCACTGCGTCAATTTGCGAAGCTTCCACTCCCAACGATTCCAGATTATCGAAAAGATTACGCCCGAAACCGGCGTCAATCAGGATATTCTTGTCGGGAGTTTTTATGAGAAAAGCATTGCAGGAGTTGGGAAAACTTCCCTCAGGAACATATTCGCGAAGCATTTCGGGCGTGGCGTCCTTCAGAATGTTTGTCCTTCCGGATTGCTGCCCTTCCGACAAAAGGCTGATTTCGAAAAGTCCGATTTTTGCAGTGAATATGTTTTCGTTGTTTTGTGCAAGTACAATGCTTACTATAAGCATATTAACCATCAAAATCAAAAATTTCTTCATAGTATGCGGTTTAAAAAAATTGATATTAATCTGATATTTCCACAAATATAAAGATTTTTGATTCAGAAAGAACCACGAAAAAATAAAAAATGCAGGGAACGCTCATACTGAATCATTCGGTATAAGAAGCTGTTGTTATTATATTTCCGTGGCCTAAGAGCCCTGAAAATTTTCCCATTTTTCTCATTTCTGAATTTACGCTTACATTCCATAAAAAAACTCTTCCCGCGCACTGAAAGAGTTTTTTGCCTGTATCTGTATTTTACCTCTATTCGAAGCTCATATTTTCGTCCATATCCGGTTGAAGAGCGGTTTTGTCGGACGATATTATTTTCATCGTCAGTTTTTCGTTTTTCTTGTCGAAACCCACCGATATGGTATCGCCCTGAATTATTTTCGCTTTGATGATGATTTCAGCCATTTCATCTTCCAGATATTTTTGGATAGCCCTTTTCAGCGGACGTGCACCAAACTGCGGATCGTATCCTTTTTCTGCAATGAAATCCTTTGCCGCTATCGATATCTTCAGTTTATAATTCAACGACTCCACACGTTTATAGAGGTCGGCGATTTCGACATCAATGATTTTATGGATGTCCTCCTTGCTTAATGCATTGAACATGACAACATCGTCGATACGGTTGAGAAACTCAGGTGCAAAAGCCTTTTTCAGCGCTTTCTGAATAATGTATTTTGCATTTTCGTTATCGTCATCGGGTGTTTTGGCCATATTGAAACCGACGCCGCGCCCAAAATCTTTTAAATCGCGGCTTCCGATATTGGAAGTCATTATAATAATGGTATTCCTGAAATCGACAACCCGTCCAAAACTGTCTGTCAACCGTCCTTCGTCGAGCAGTTGCAGCAGAAGATGGAACACATCGGGGTGCGCTTTTTCAATTTCATCCAGCAGTACCACCGAATAAGGTTTGCGCCTCACTTTTTCCGTCAACTGTCCGCCTTCTTCGTACCCAACATATCCGGGAGGCGCTCCTACAAGGCGTGAGACTGAAAATTTCTCCATATATTCGCTCATATCAATGCGAATCAGCGAGTCCGTGCTGTCGAACAGATAGGTTGCCAGCACTTTAGCCAGTTGCGTTTTTCCAACGCCTGTGGGCCCCAGAAAAATAAACGAACCGATGGGACGCGTGGGGTCTTTCAGCCCGGCTCTGTTGCGCTGAATGGCTTTAACGATTTTCTCAATGGCTTGTCCCTGACCTATTACTTTGCTGCGCAGGTCGTTTTCCATATTCATCAGCCTGAATCCTTCGGCCTGAGCAATTCGCGTAACCGGAATTCCCGACATCAGCGCAACCACTTCGGCCACTTTGTTTTCGTCGACGATTTCGCGGTGGCTCACCAATTCCTGTTCCCAATTATTTTTTTCATAATCAAGTAGTTGCAACAGGTTTTTTTCCTTGTCGCGGAAAGCGGCTGCTTGCTCAAAGTTCTGGCTTTTCACAGCCTTCACCTTTTCCTCTTTTATATTTTCGATTTTTTCTTCGAGTTTGACGATTCTTTCGGGCACATTGATATTGGAAATATGGACGCGGGAACCGGCTTCGTCCAGTGCATCTATGGCTTTATCGGGCAGAAATCTGTCTGTTATGTAGCGCGAAGTGAGTTTTACACATGCTTCAATGGCTTCGGGAGTGTAAATCACATTGTGGTGGTCTTCGTATCGCGGTTTGATATTTTTCAATATCTCAACGGTTTCTTCCATCGAAGTCGGCTCAACCATCACTTTCTGGAACCGGCGTTCCAGCGCTCCGTCTTTTTCGATTTGCTGACGAAATTCGTTGAGGGTAGTAGCGCCGATACATTGAATATCGCCGCGTGCCAACGCAGGCTTCAGCATGTTGGCGGCGTCAAGCGCACCGGTAGCTCCGCCCGCGCCGACGATTGTATGAATTTCGTCGATGAAAAGGATGACGTCGGTAACTTTCGACAACTCATTTAAAATGGCTTTCATGCGCTCTTCAAACTGTCCTCGGTATTTTGTTCCCGCAACAATCGAAGCTACATCAAGGCTTATAACCCGTTTGCCGAATAACAGGCGCGAAACTTTTTTCTGCACAAT
>WRIQ01000248.1 GCA_009782655.1 Prolixibacteraceae bacterium | reverse complement strand
AATTCAATCTTTTAATTCTTAATTCGCTTTGTGCTTCCTTTGTGTTCTTTGTGCTTAAAATACTTTTCGGAGTATGATGTTAGTATTCAATTCCTAACGGGATTTTCTTAGGTAGAACTCACGTTAATTATCTGTTCCCGTTGCCGAATATCCTCTCTTGTTTGCCCTTGTGGAATCTCCGGTTGAAAATTCATATTATAATCTGTTTATTAACAAACTGCCAAAATAACGCTTTTTTAGAAAGTTTGTCTTTTCCGGTACGTTTCCGAGTTGCTTGCTTGCAGATAACGTTTTGATCGGGGTTAGAAACTTATGTCAAAAACAACTCTGTCTATACGAGGGTCTTGCAACTGGGATTCATACTCCGGATTGCAATACCAAAGTGCGTTGTCGATACACAAAATCTCTTGTCCGGAGCCGGGATTCGTCCATTTTTCGCGGTTGCGGCGGCAATTACGAAAGTTGCAACTTTTCCTGCTTTTCCCCAACTCGAAACCTTCGGGGCATGTTTTGAAAACAGATAGAGGTACATAAGGCGTATGCAACGAAAAATGAAAATTTTCATCCCCTGATAATTTAATGGGAACCAGCGTATTGCTCAACTCAAACCGATCTATTTCCAACATACAGAAATAGGCGGATGTCCGATTTTTCAGTAACGTACACGCGGAAATATGATCCGACAATTCGGGCGATATTTTCCTGTGCATCAGTCGATAATAACTTCCATTCATTGAAAGGATTTTATCTTCAGTGCGCTCATCGCTCAACCGCTTCAATCTGAAATCGGTATGCTGCCCGATCAAAAAGCGGCCTGCGACGGGCGTTCCGACACGATTAGAGGTAAGCAGGTTGAGCAATCCCCAATCGGAAATGACAATTTCGAAATGGCGCTTTGCAGATTGCAGCCGCTCCAAAAAACGCATCACCTTTTCAATTCCAGCGTCCGTCAGAAACGGCGTGACAAAACTCAATTCGAGGTTCCGTTTCTCGCATATTTCCAGTAAATCCTCGATTTCGTCGAATTGCGGCAATAGTTTTTCGCAGGTTTCGTGGCCGAAATAAATCCTGCGGCATGGCGGGATTTCGGCTTCATGCGTCTTCCGAAAGTCAACCAGATAGCATATTTCGATGTGGGATTCTTTTTTCACGGATAATAGCAATTTGTTGTGCAACAATTGCTTCCGAATGTCGATTGGTAAGTCGACCGAATGGCGGCAGGCGCCAACGGCAGGTTGTCAAGAGTCTGCTTTATGAACCGGGTTGCCCTTAGGATGAGTTCGGGTGGATAGCCTCTTCCGGCGATCTTAAAATTATTGACACCCGCATTTCGCAAAGTTTCCAGCGAACAAGCGGCGCAAAACGGCGTTTTGAAATCGTGGTTTTCTAAATGGTTTATTTTTCGGTTTTTGCAGACAAATTCCATTTGGCAACCATGTCCCTCATATTCAGGGTCGCAACTGAAAATTAACGGCAGGTTTTCTTTCAAACCAGTATAATTTTCATCTACAAACGCCCGGTAATCGACAGAATGATAAAACCCACAAAATGAATCGATAAATTCGCATTTCTGAAACATAGTAATAATCTCATATTCAATACTTTCATCCGAACATTCCATAAACCTTCCAATCTCCTCCATGGACAATTCGCGGGGCAGCACCATCCTCGAAACCTTCATCTGTTTGAAAAAATCGACGCTGTGTCTGTTGAAAACGCCAGCCATAACCGACAATTGCCTTGTGAGCCTGCTTTTCCGCCCTTCGAGCCAAAGCAATATTTCCAAGTCGGAAACCATAACCGAATGACCTCCGCGGTTCTCCCACTGTTCGAGAATTTCGAAAATGGCCGGCATCTGACTTTCCGAATATCGCGCATTAAGCGCCAGCGTCGATGTGCAGCCGCAATCATTCACAATCCCTGCAATTTCCGAGAGTTCTGCATAATCACAGATATGTGCATATTCACTTTGGCGGCGTGAAATAAAATCGGAACATCCATATTTCCCGATCCAGCTTTTGGGCATGATACCGAAGTAGACCTCGTTGGCGCCCGCCTGGATGAGAGGCTTTACCTCTTCGGCGGAGCAAACCGGCGCAACAATATGGTAGCCATTGCCGATCATACAAACGATATGGTTTGAAGCAGCAGCTCGGGAGAATCCACAAATCCGTGAGTAGACAGGCGGTTGGCGATTTTCAGGGCAAACCGGGTGTTCTCTTCCGCCATTTCATCTATTTCCTGTTCCATAAATACTTCGTTCTCAAACATTTCGAGCAGCGAAAAGAAGCACGTGGATACTCGGTCGTCGCAATTGGAATTTATCTCTTTCAAAACGAGATATTCCGTTTCCGAGTTTTTGAGTATTTTCCGTGTCTGCACAATGGGCATTGCGCACAATGCGTGCATGGAAGGAGCTTCGATGGGCGCCAACACTCTTAACACGGTTTCGTAAAACAACTCGATTACCGGCTCCCTGAATGGTATCCTGACAATTCCCTGCGAATTTTCTTCCGGATGTTCCGAAACATATTTTTCATGAAAAAACGAACCGGGCATGGCGTCGAGACGATTCACCGCCGTCCGGTAGTTGAGCAGCCCGTGTTGGTGCAGGTTGAAGGCAAAATTACGTATTCCTTCAAACGTACAATCGGGATGAAACATCAAAGTGCCAGCATTCACTTCTATGCCTTTCATCTGCATATATTTCACCCAGCGCCATGTATCTTCGCAAAAAGCTCTCCCCCAGATTTTAAAGTCGCGGGGGTTGTCCGATTCTATTCCCATGAAAACATATTTCAGCCCGACGTCGGAAAGATAATCGATCACCGCTTCGGACAACGAGTTGGGGCGCACCTGAATTCCGAAAGTGATTTTCAGGTTGCGCTCT
>WRIQ01000247.1 GCA_009782655.1 Prolixibacteraceae bacterium | reverse complement strand
CCTCCGCGACGCCCATATCGCTGCTGGCGCGTGAAATCCTGCAATATGCCGCCACCATTGACGAAGCGTTTGAAATAGCAAAAAAACGCGAAACCTTTGTTTCCGAATCGCTGCTCATCGGTTCGGGGCGCGAGGGAAAAGCGGTTGTTATTGAGAAAACACCCGAAAAAACGGCGCTCTTCGCAACCGAAACGGAACAGGTTATTTCCACCAATCATTATCAATCAGAGATGTTGCGCGACGACAAAGACAATATTCTCAATATCAACACTTCCGACAGTCAATATCGTTTCGACAGGCTGACGGAACTGATAGAAGCAGAAAAGCCGCTGAACCATATTAATGCAGCATCTATCCTGCGCAACAGGCTCGGAACCAACAATAAAGACATCGGACTGGGTAATGAAAAGTCAATCAACCAGAGCATCTGCCACCATTCAGTTATTTTCAAACCCAAACAACTACTTATGTGGGTTTCCACTTCGCCGTGGCAATCGGGAACTTATATGTGTTACGATTTTGACAAAATATTTAATTCTCCCGATTTCTCCGGCGAAATATGTTCCGAAGAGCTGTCGATTGCACCTGATGAAGATTTTTTACGCAACGATCTGCCCGATTTGGTTGTCTTCAGAAATATGACAAAGGAATTGCGAAAAGAGATAAAAAACAAAACCCAGGTTGATTCGGTTTTCATCGCGAGTTATTTGCAATCCAATCCGAATCATTATTTGGCATACCAATTGTTGGGAACCTGCTTCCTTGAAAACAAAGACTACAACCGAGCGCGTCAATATCTGGTTGAAGCATTGACCAAAGAGATACCCCGAAAACCTGAAGTAGAACAAGTAGACAAGCAATTAAGAAAAATCAATCATGGCAGAAACAAACCCTGACATTCAGTATGCCAACACCGAAACGATAAAGTGCTGGCAAGAACAGCGACTCGCCGAAGAACTTGATTATCTTGCCTGCCATTCACTGTTTTATAAACGGCTTTTTTATGAACATGGAATTAATCTCGGCCGCATAAAAAAATTGGAGGATTTGCGCCATATTCCGGTTACCACAAAGGAAGACCTGCAACTTTACAACAAACATTTTCTGTGTGTTGCCAATGGCGATGTTGCCGATTATGTGACCACATCGGGGACGCTTGGCGAGCCCGTAATTTTTTGCCTGACAACGAGCGACTTAAACAGACTTGCCTATAACGAGAAACAGTCGTTCACTACGGCTGGGTGCATGTCCGGTGATATTTTGCAGTTGATGACAACGCTCGACCGCCGTTTTATGGCCGGACTGGCCTATTTTCTGGGCGCCAAGGAGCTGGGATGCGGCGTGATACGCGTCGGAAACGGGATTCCTGAACTGCAGTGGGATACCATCAACCGCATCAATCCCACGGTAGCCATTGTGGTACCCTCGTTTCTGATAAAGCTTATTGAATACGCACAAAAATCAGGCATCGACCATCACCTTTCGTCATTGAAAAGAGCAGTTTGCATTGGCGAGGCATTGCGCACTTCCGATTTCGAATTCAACACGCTGGGAATACAAATACTTGAAAAATGGCCGGAGTTGGAACTTTTTTCGACCTACGCCTCCACCGAAATGCAGACTTCGTTTACCGAATGCCGCTACCACTTGGGCGGGCATCTGCCTCCCGATTTGATTATTGTCGAATTTCTCGATGCTGATAATCAACCTGTTGGAGAAGACGAAGCGGGCGAAGTTACCATCACAACACTGGGCGTCAGGGGAATGCCGCTCCTGCGTTTCAAAACCGGCGATATCTGCCATCACCACAACGAGCCTTGCCGATGCGGTAGAAACACAACGCGCCTCAGCCCGGTGCTGGGACGAAAGGGACAAATGATAAAATATAAAGGCACAACGCTCTACCCTCCGGCGCTTTACGATATTCTCGACAGCATGAAGGACGTGAAAAACTACATCATCGAAGTATATACCAATAATTTAGGCACCGACGAAGTTCAAATCCTCATCGGCAGCGACATCCGCTCCGATGCTTTTGAGAAGAAAATCAAAGATGTTTTTCGCTCCAAAGTGCGGGTGGCGCCGCAGGTTGTATTCGAATCTACAGAGTTTATCAGCAGGATGCAGAATCCGCCTCAAAGTCGCAAAACGGTGAAATTCATAGATTTACGAACCACTAAATAATTCTAAAAATGAAATCAATTTATCTCTTAATCGCAACGGTAGCGCTGAGTTTCAACGCGTACCCGCAAACAAACCTGAGCGAAGTCCGGTCTGTTAACTATTATGGCGTCGATTTTTCGAAAGTGGTAGTTTACAATGCCACAGAATCACCCGCCAATTTTATAAAAGCTTTTTACCAAATCAATACGTTGATTTTAAGCGAACCCAACAAGTATGATATGTCGGCATTGGGGAAACCGATTGATATTATTGACATTGAGAGTGTTTTAAAACTCAATGAAAATATTGACGAAGAGGGGCTTGTTAGGTTTAGAACAGGAGTCAATCGATTTGATGAAGAACAGTTGCAGGCGATGGTCGGCAAATACAATCTGAAAGAAAAAGAGGGCGTTGGGCTGGTGTTGATTGCCGAACAACTTGACAAACCCGATGCTACTGGTACGTTCAATGTGGTTTTCTTCGATATTGCAACCCGCGAAATTATAAAATCTACACGCAACAGAGGCTCGGCAGGCGGCGCAGGACTGAGGAACTACTGGGCAAACTCCATCGCCAAAATCATCAAACAATCAAGGAGATAAACAGTTCCGGAACGGCATAATAAATCTTAACCTATTGAGTGGATGCTCCGCCCGTTCCGCGCTTCGATTCACAAAGCAAGCCATGCAACAAAGAAAGAGTGTAATAAAGATATCGCTTATCGTAATTTTTCTG
>WRIQ01000246.1 GCA_009782655.1 Prolixibacteraceae bacterium | reverse complement strand
GTTTTTTTAACACAATGTCCATTTAAAAACGCCATTCAAGGCAAAAATATACACTTTATTTAATGAAACAGGTATTACATACCAAGACGTTTTTTGAGCCCATCGAGTTCGACGACTAATTCATCCGGGATATGGCTTCCAAAACGTGCATAATGCTCTTCGATAAGAGGGATTTCCGCTTTCCAACTGTCGTGATTCACTTCAAGCAGTTTTGCCATTTTGGCTTTATCTACGCTGCCCAGTCCTTCAATGTTGATGGCGTCGGAGGCAGGAACCTTGCCAATAGCGGTATCAACCGTTTCGCCTTTGCCGTCGCAACGGTCGAAGATGTATGCCAGCACACGGCTGTTTTCGCCGTAGCCCGGCCACATAAATTTGCCGTTTTCGTCCTTGAGGAACCAGTTTACGTAGAATATCTTTGGCAATTTGGCGCCTTCTTTTTGCCCTGTTTTTATCCAGTGCCCGAAATAGTCGCCCATATTGTATCCGCAGAATGGAAGCATGGCAAACGGGTCGCGACGAACGCCGGCTTTCAGCCCGATGGCGGCAGCAGTAACTTCCGAACCTCCAATAGAACCTATGAACACGCCGTGGTTCCAGTTCATAGCTTCGTGTACGAGGGGTACGGTGTTCGGGCGGCGACCTCCAAAGAGGAATGCCGAGACAGGTACGCCTGCCGGGTTTTCCCACTCCTTATCAATTGCCGGACATTGCGATGCAGGCGCCGTGAAACGCGCATTGGCATGAGCGCAGGTCTCACCCGATGCGGGGTCGTGCACTTTATTTTTCCAGTTGATGGTTCCGGCAGGACAATCGTAGCCGATACCTTCCCACCACACATCGCCGTCGGGCGTCAATCCGACGTTGGTAAAGATAGCGTTGGCATCGGCGCTACGCATAGCGTTGGGGTTGGTTTCCAACGAAGTGAAGGGAGCTACACCAAAGAAGCCTGCTTCGGGGTTGATGGCATACAGTTGTCCGTCGGCGCCAAATTTCATCCATGCAATATCATCGCCCACACATTCTACTTTCCATCCGGGAATGGTCGGAATCAGCATGGCGAGATTTGTTTTTCCGCAAGCGCTGGGGAAAGCGGCGGTGATGTATTTCTTTTTGCCTTCAGGGTTGGTGATACCAAGTATCAGCATGTGTTCGGCCATCCAACCTTGCTCTTTAGCCATCACCGAGGCGATACGCAAGGCAAGACACTTTTTACCCAACAGTGCGTTTCCACCGTAACCCGAACCGAATGACCAGATTTCATGGGTTTCGGGAAAATGGGTGATGTATTTCTTTTCAATGGGAGCGCAGGGCCATTTGACATCCTGCTGGCTGTGGGCTAAAGGAGCGCCTACTGAGTGTACACAAGGTACAAAGTTGCCGTCGTCGCCCAGCACGTCAAGCACTTTTTGCCCCATACGGGTCATGATACGCATGTTGACTACGACATAAGGCGAGTCAGTGATTTCGACACCTATGTGAGCGATGTTCGAGCCGAGCGGTCCCATGCTGAAAGGAATCACGTACATGGTACGGCCTTGCATACAACCTTTAAACAAGTCGCGCATGGTTTTTTTCATTTCGTCGGGATCAGCCCAGTTGTTGGTGGGGCCTGCCTCATCTTTTGTCTTCGTACAGATGAAGGTGCGGTCTTCCACACGAGCCACATCACTGGGGTCCGACTGGAAATAATATGAGTTGGGACGTTTGGCTTCGTTCAGTTTCACACACATTCCGCTGACTGTCATTTCGTTTAATAGATGCTGATTCTCAGCGTCAGAACCGTTACACCAATACACACTTTCAGGCTGGCACCAATCGACCCAATCCTGCACCCACTGCGTTAATTTCTGATTGTTTGTCATTTGCAAAAAAATAATTTAAAAGTTTTATATTTAAACAGGTTTTCGGCTCTTTTATCTAAATTTATAAAAAGCGCCCTTTAATCCATGTTACAAAATTAATATATTTTTTGAAAACAAAAACTGTTAATAAAAAAAATCAGGTTTTTCCCATTTTTTTTGGATAGAAAAATGTTATTGGTATTTTGACCAGTTTGACGAGAAAAAGCAGCAAGCCGCCCACGCCCCCAACACTGCACACACCGACAGCGCACACCGTCAACATCGGCACATACACCAACGGCAGCATCACGGCAAACCGCACGACCGCACAGGCAGGCAATACTGTAACGCTGACCATAAGCCCCGCCGAAGGCTACGAAGCGGACGCAATAACGGTACGCCGCAGCAATTCATCGGCAACAACCGTCACACTAAACGGCACAGGCGCAACTCGCACATTCGTGATACCGACACGCGGCGTCTATATCATCAACAACGGCAACAGCGTAATAAAGGTCGTCAATTAAACTCTTTTCGGCTCGAAGCCGAAAGATTTGAGTTCGGCTGAAGCCGACTTATATAATTACGAATTACAAATTACGAATGATTTAAATATTTTATTTATAGCGATTTACAAAAATAATATGTGTAAATATTTGTTGTAATTTATATAAGAAACGCAAGGTCACTGAACATCCCGTAGGGATGTATCTCCCGGTAGAAAAAATAATATCAAACAAATTGGCATCCCGTAGGGATGCATCCCTGACGGGATGCAAAACCATAATGATACCGCATTTTCTACCGGGAGAAGCATTCCTGATGGAATGCAATTTCAACATTTCAATTGAGGCTTCTACACCATACTAAAGTCTTCGCCTGAAGGCGAGGGATTTGGCACACTAATAAGCAGGAACAATTAGATGGCTTACTGCAAATGGTTGAGTTTAAGAAGAGGGCAAAGTAAATTGAATTTGAACATATCACTTAAACGCATTTTCTCGAAAATATAAATGAAAGAACAGCAGTTGGTATTCGATTGAATTTTTCCAATA
>WRIQ01000245.1 GCA_009782655.1 Prolixibacteraceae bacterium | reverse complement strand
GCATGATTTTTATTTTCTTTTTTTGGCACAAAATAATTCTTTTTTTGTGCCATATTTTATATGGCAAAAGTACAAATTATTTTTGGATTAACAACATTTTTTTACTTGTTGTTTATTTCCTGCTGTTTGGCGTGCATTTGCTCGAATATTGCAAGGGTGCTGCGCATATCGCTGTTATAGGTTGGCTTCTCTCCTGTCCGTGTTCATTCTTACTTCTTCAAGTTCGGCTGTCAGCTGTTCCCACTGCGCCATTGCACCGTTCAAGTCATTTTGCAGATGCCGGTAACGTTCCAGCGTTTCTTCCAGCTCTTCAGCGTCCAAATGTTCGGGAACTGCCAGCAAATGTTCGATAGTTTCCATTTCGCGCTCAATACGCGCTATACGTTCCTCTACGCCGGTTACTTGCGCAGTCGCCTTTCGCAATTGCCTGTCCCATTCTTTCTTTTCGAGATAGTTCTCTTTCGAATCTCTTATGTTCGGTTGATTTTCCTGCTCGCTTCCCCTTACTGTACGTGGCGAATTTTGGAGAGAGGGCGCGGGAGGGGTTTCCTTGCGGTTCAATTCATGCAGTGTGTCCAATTTTTTCTTTTGCAGGAAGTCGTAAATTCCGCCGATATGTTCCTTTATTTTCCTGTCGCGAAATTCATAGACTTTTTCAGTCAGACCGTCGAGAAAATCGCGGTCGTGCGACACCACTATCAGCGTTCCGTCGTATTTCACAAGCGCCTGTTTGAGTATGTCCTTCGAGCGCATGTCGAGGTGATTGGTAGGCTCGTCTAAAAGAAGCAGATTATACGGTTCGAGCAGAAGTTTGACCATCGCCAGCCGCGAACGTTCGCCGCCCGACAATACCTTAACCTTTTTGTCAATATCGTCGCCGCGAAATAGGAACGCGCCGAGCAAATCGCGCATCCTGACGCGAATATCGCCAACGGCTACATGGTCAATGGTTTGAAATACGGTAAGGTTTTCGTTCATAATCTCGTCCTGATTTTGCGCAAAATAGCCGATTTTTACATTATGCCCGATTTTCACCGTTCCCGCTTCGCATTTTATTTCGCCCATTATAAGTTTTGAAAGCGTAGATTTTCCTTCGCCGTTACGTCCTGCAAAAGCAACCTTTTCGCCGCGATGTATTTTGAAATCAATCCCGTCGAGTATTGTTTTTTCTCCGTAGCGTTTCACTAATCCGTCAGTTTCCACAACAACCGTACCGGAACGTGGCGCAGGCGGAAATTTGACGGCTATTGCCGACATGTCGTCTTCGTCAATTTCAATCCGTTCCACCTTTTCCAGATGTTTTATCCGCGATTGCACCTGCACGGCTTTTGTGGCTTTGTAGCGAAACCGCTCGATAAATTCTTCGGTATCCTGAATCATTTTTTGCTGGTTGCGCCAAGCCGCTAATTGCTGTTCGCGGAACTCGCGGCGCAACTCAAGATAAGGCGTATACGACGCTTTGTAATCGTAAATTTTGCCCAGCGAAATTTCCACAGTCCGTTGCGTGATGTTATCGAGAAAGGCGCGGTCGTGCGAAACCAGCACCACCGCTCCCGAAAAATCTTTCAGGTAGTTTTCCAGCCATTGTATGGATTCGATGTCCAAATGATTGGTTGGTTCGTCGAGCAACAGCACGTTCGGTCGGCGAAGCAGGATTTTGGCAAGTTCGATTCGCATCCGCCAGCCGCCGCTCAACTCGGAAGTCTGCCGGTTAAAATCCGTTTGAGAGAAACCCAATCCGGTCAGCGTTTTTTCCACATCGGCGTCCACAGTGGCGCCGCCCAGCATTTCGTAGTGTTCGTTCAGGTCGCTCTGGCGATGAAGCAGGTCAAGATAAGCATCCGATTCGTAATCGCTGCGTTCGGCAATTTCGGTATGAATTTGTTCAATTTCGTGCAACAAACCCAGCACACGGTCGAAAGCCATGCGCGTTTCTTCCATCACGGTTCGTCCGCTTTGATGCACCATCTGCTGCGGAAGATAACCCACGTCAATATCCTGCGGAATGGTAACGGTTCCGGAAGTCGCCTCCTGCAAGCCTGCAAAGATTTTCAGCAGGGTGGATTTGCCTGCGCCGTTTTTACCGACCAAGCCAATCCTGTCGCGCGGATTGACAATGAACGTAATGTCGTTGAACAGGTTCGTGCCGCCGAACGAAACGGTTAATTGATTGACTGAAAGCAATTTATTACTCTTTTTCCCAAAATTGGTTTCGTCCCAGCATTCCTAATTTGTCGAGTGAACCGCGCAATTTCAGTTTTCCTGTGGCTTTATCATAAGATATGGTAGCATAATATTTTTCGCCGTTTTCGGGGTCTAAAATATATCCGCCGTCTAATTTATCGCCTTTTTCTTTCATATCGGTGATAATGACCATTCCCAAAACGGGTTTGTCTTTGTTTTCATCTTTACATTTTTCGCACTTCTTATCGGGATTTTTGTAAAGTTTTTCAATTTTTCCGTAATATTTTCCGTCGGCGCCTTTATAAATGCGGACAATAGATTTCGCCTCGCCCGTTTTATCGTCAATGGTTTTCCAATTGCCGACGATTTGGTTTACTTGCGAAAACGCTGAAAACGGACAAACTAAAACAAATAATAAGACTAAATAATTTAAGTATTTCATGGTTTAAAGGTATTAAATGAGAGGGCAAAGTTATTATTTTTTTTATTTTCCGAAAGGAAATGATTTACTTTGTGAAAAAATAAAAGCAGTTAGTTGTCAACAATCAATTTTAAATAACATGATTTCATACAAAGATTTAGGATTGGTGAATTCAAAGGAAATTTTCGCCAAAGCCTTTCAGGGAAAATATGCCATTCCGGCATTCAATTTTAACAATATGGAGCAGATGCAGGCGATCATCATGGCTTGCGTAGAGCAGAAATCGCCTGTGATACTGCAAG
>WRIQ01000244.1 GCA_009782655.1 Prolixibacteraceae bacterium | reverse complement strand
TGTTTACCATTATCTCGACAATATCGCCGCCATGGATGAGGAGGGAAAAAGGCGCGGCGTTTGCCACCGGTTGGTGCGTGCACTGGTTGTTACATTCGGGATAAAAAACGTGGGCGAACTCTACTACAAAATCGACGAAACCATGAAAATTCTCAAAGAGAGTTATGCAGGTTCGGAAAATACTCCCCCCGTTCGCCGCCTGAAAGGAATGTTGCGCGAGTTTGAAGAGGAGCTGGTTTGGGCGCACTATGGCGTTATGGTGAAGAATGTACATCATCTGCGCCTCGGATTCTACGAGGGTGGGGGAGGCCCCAGCAAAGAACGCGATGTAATGCCGATTCTTGAACAACTGAGGGAATTTAAGCCCACCGTGATAAGCCTTGTCATGGATCCGGAAGGAAGCGGACCCGATACGCATTACAAAGTGCTCCAGTCGATTGCAGCAGCCGTGAAGGAATGGAACAATGAAACCGACTTGTCGGGCCTGAAGGTAATAGGTTACCGCAATGTGTGGTTCCGCTACAATCCGTGGGATGTGGAGGCCATTGTCCCCGTTTCGATGAATGCTTTGGCAACGCTCGACAAATCGTTTTCCGATTGTTACCTGACACAAGTCAATGCATCGTTTCATAGCTATCAGATGGACGGTAAATTCAGCGACCTTTCGCAAAGAATATGGATGGAACAGCATAAGCAAATCCAATTTTTGCTGGGGAAAGATTTCTTCTACGAAAACACACACCCCACGCTCAGGGCTACTCACGCTTTAATTTACATCCGCGAACTCAACGTGGAAGATTTCCTCAAAGAAGCCTCGTCGCTGGGAAAATCGGTCGAAGGGTTGATATAGAAGACGTTTCGGGTTTCGTTGAGGAAACCCAAATTTGTTTATGATAATTTTACCGAATTTCAGCAGGATTGAAATTCGATAAATTACTGTGTAATAGCGTATTGATATGTTTTGAACATGCAATGGGCCTGCAAAAACGAGAAATCCTGATATCCCTATGTGGAAACTTGAACCTTGAACTTCAAAAATTGTTATTTGTGATGAGTTGAAAAGTATTACAAAAATGAAACTGGTTGGAGTTGATATTAGTGGCGCATTCATCGAGGCTGGCCTTATTTCCGACGGAAAAATCATTCGCAAAGAAATTGTTGATATTCCTTTCGACCGCTCGCAAAGCGAAGTGACAAGCGAAATTTGTAAGGCCATCGAAGAGGTTTTCGACCATAAAGTTGAAGGTATCGGCATTGGCGTTCCCGGGTTGGTCGATCAGAAAGAAAAAAAAATGATTGAGGCGGTTCATATTTCCGGCAGGGATTCTATTCCGCTTGGCGAACAGATTTCGGATTATTTCAACAAACCTGTGGCGGTGGACAACAATGCCAACTGTTTTGCGATAGGAGAAAAAACCTTTGGAAAGGGGAAGCCCTATTCCAATTTTGTCGGTGTTATTATGAACACGGGATTTGGCGCTGGTATCATTATCAACGGCCGTTTATATCAGGGAAATTTATGCGGTGCGGGTGAATTCGGGAAGATTTTCTACAAGAAAAATACCATTGAGGCTTATGCGTCGGAGCAGTTTTACAAAGACAAAGGGCTTGATAACGAAATGGTTTTGAAGCGTGCCGCCATTGGCGATCCGGTTGCGCTACAACTTTTTTCCGAATTGGGCGTCCATATTGGCCATGCTGTTGCCAACATTCTTTTCGCTCTGGCTCCTGAAGCCATCATTTTTGGCGGCTCCGTCAGTAGGGCGTTCAGATATTTCGAAGAATCGATGCACGAATTTCTCGACGACAACTTCCCTTTTGGGCGGCTTTATCAACAACTTGTTATCGATATCTCCGAAATCCCCGATATGGGTATTCTGGGCGCTGCAACGCTCATGGCCAATGCGTTGGCTTTGCAGGCATAGTCTCACCTGCGTCGGTTTGGGAGTATGTGCGGTAGCCGTTTTCTCTTTTTTCCCTCAATACTGATATTTGTTATTATTTAAACCACTTTCAGATATTAGCTTTGCTATCCTGAAATTTTAATTAACAATCAATATATTATGTCGAAAGGATTTTTTAATGTGCCGACGGCGGTGAATGAGCCCGTTTTCGGCTATGCGCCGGGTTCTTCTGAGCGCAGGGAACTGCAGGCCCAACTGAAAGAGATGCGATCTAAGGAAGTGGAACTCTCCATGATCATTGACGGGAAAGAGGTGAAAACCGGAAAATTGGAGCGTATGTTTCCGCCGCATGAAATTGCGCATACGCTGGGATATTATCATCAGGGCGACGCCATACATGTGAAGATGGCCATTGCTGCGGCTTTGACGGCCCGCAAAAAATGGGGAGAATTATCGTGGCAACACCGCGCATCCATTTTTCTGAAAGCTGCCGATTTACTCGCCGGCCCATACCGCGCCCGGTTGAATGCCGCCACCATGCTGGGGCAGTCCAAAAATGCATATCAGGCTGAAATTGACGCAGCTTGCGAGTTGGCCGACTTTTTCCGTTTCGGCGTACGAGAAATGACGCGTATCTATGGCCTGCAACCCGAATCGTGCAGGGGGATATGGAATTATAATGAATTTCGTCCGTTGGAAGGTTTCGTTTATGCACTTACACCGTTTAATTTCACCTCGATAGCGGGTAACCTGCCGGCAGCGCCAGCCATGATGGGCAATGTTGTTGTGTGGAAGCCTTCGAAAACAGCGGTTTATTCTGCGGGCGTCATCATGGAGTTGCTGCGCGAAGCAGGACTCCCCGACGGAGTTATCAATCTGGTATTTGTTTCGGGACCGACGGGAGCTGACGCCGTTTTGACGCATCCCGATTTTGCAGGTATCCATTTCACCGGCTCAACGGGCGTTTTCCAGTCGGTTTGGAAAAAAATAGGCGAAAATATCTA
>WRIQ01000243.1 GCA_009782655.1 Prolixibacteraceae bacterium | reverse complement strand
ACAGAGTTTTCCACAGGTTGTGGAAAACTTTAAATTCACGAGGTAGGTAGTTTTGTCTTCCACAGAATTTATTGATATTGAACTCTGGAACAAGACGCTCCTTGCAATTCAGGAGAATGTCGGCAAACAGTGTTTCGATACCTGGTTTCGCCCTGTTTCATACTGTGGAATAAAAAACAACATGTTGTATCTGGCAGTCCCGACTGATTTTTTCAGAAAATCTCTAAGGGAAAACTACGCTACGCTTATTTTAGACACTATTTGTAATATTTCCCGGATTTCCAGAGATAATCTGAATCTTGAAATCACTGTAAACTCTTCTGAGAACTCATGTTGTATTGAATCATGTGAATCAGGTTACATAGACTTGTCCTCCGATGCCTCCGTGTATCAGGATCAAACGGCCGCAACAGATCTGAAATCGGAAGATTTATCCGCTTCAATGCTGAACCCAAAGTATACCTTTGATAACTTTGTTGTTGGCAACAGCAACGAATTTGCCCACGCGGCCGCCATGGCTGTTGCCGAAAACCCGGTAAAAGCCTATAATCCGCTTTACCTGTACGGCGGGGCGGGGCTCGGCAAAACTCACCTTATGCACGCTATCGGAAACCACATCAAGGCGCAAAACAGCCGTGTGCGGTTAAGCTACCTGCCTTCCGAGCAATTTATGAACGATTTCATTATTTCCGTCCGTGATGATAAAGACAGGGGCAGGATGTTGAATTTCCGTCGTAAGTATAGAAATATCGACGTTTTGCTTATGGACGATATACAGTTCCTGGCGGGAAAAGAGGGTACAAAGACTGAATTTTTCCATACTTTCAACGCCTTGTACGATGCCCAGAAACAGATTGTAATAGCCAGCGATTGCCCCCCAAAACAGATTTCAACGCTTGAAGAACGGCTTCACTCACGCCTTGAATGGGGTCTTATAGCTGATATACAGCCTCCTGACTTTGAAACAAAGCTGGCCATTATCAGGAAAAAATCACAGGCTGATCTTTTTGAACTAAGCGAAGATGTGGCGCAGTTTATTGCCGGCGGCATCCGCTCCAATATCAGAGAACTCGAAGGCGCGCTAAACCGTCTCAGCGCCCGCTCGTCTCTTAATGGAATAGACTCCAGGGATATCGACATCTCATATGCGAAAGAAGTCCTTAAAGGCATTGTAAAGGACGAAACCGCGGGGTTATCGTCCGATTCAATCGTCAACGCCGTCGCCTCGTTTTTTGCTCTTAAACCCGCCCAACTCCGGGCTAAAAGCAATGCCAGGTCCATTGCCATGCCCCGGCAGATAGCAATGTATATTTGCAAGGAACTTACCCATCAGTCCCTCCCCCAGATAGGCAAAGATTTTGGCGGCAAGCACCATACGACGGTTCTTCACTCAGTCAGAAAAATAGATACTTTGAAAAAGAAAGATCCTGCCGTATCCGACGCCGTTAAAAAAATCGTTAATTCGCTTAGATAACTCACCGGCTTTTTCATTTTTTCCGCTTTTCCACATACATTTTCACAATATAACGTATTGATTTTATTAATATTATTGATTTTTTCCACATATTTCTCTTTATGGAGCGTAACGCAGAGTTTGGGTTTTTGGAGACTGCCTTGTGAAAAACATGTGGATTTGGCTGTGCATATGACTGTGAAAATATTAAAAAATATTTTTTCAACAGGAAGCAGCTTATTTCAACAGGTTTAAAGAAAATTCCTCCACCGCCCATCCCCGCCAATCTAAAGAAAATACGGGTTTTTCAACAGAATCCACAGGGTATATTACTGTTACTGATATTTTTATAAATGAAAAATATAATATTAATATTGAGATTTTTCCAAAACCTTGACATGGGAGCGCGGGCGTCCCGCCTGCGTTGTTCAAAAATGCGGGCTGAAAGCCCGCTTCCCGAAAAAGCCGGAGGTTTTGCAAGAACCTCTATTTATTCGTTTTTAAGCGAGCGGTCCATAAGTTCACGAATGGCGTCGCGAGGAGGAATTTCATCATCAAGAATACGCCTGACCTGTTCGGCGATAGGCATTTCCACTCCAAGATTCCGGGCAATCTCTACTGTTGCGTATGTGGTTTTAACCCCTTCGGCCACCTCGCGCATCGACGCGAGGATTTCAGCCGGTTTTCGTCCTCTGCCAATCTCAGCGCCTACTGATCGGTTGCGGCTTAGCGCTCCCGTGCAGGTAAGAACAAGATCGCCTATGCCGGCCAAACCGGCCAACGTTTCGCGTCGCGCGCCCATGGCTGCGGCCAGGCGGGCTGTTTCGGCAAGGCCGCGCGTAATCAGGGCAGCCATGGGATTATGCCCAAGTTTCAACCCTTCAATTACTCCGGCCGCTATGGCAATGACGTTTTTGACCGCGCCGCCTGTTTCCACGCCGATTACGTCGTCTGAAGTATAAACACGCAGGGTTTTGCCTGAAAAATTCGCCTGTACCCACCGTGCGGACTCAGCGTCTTCCGATGCGGCTACGAGCGCCGTCGGATCTCCGTAGGCGACTTCACGGGCGAAGCTGGGGCCGGAAAGAACAACAATGCGCGGGGTAAATTTAGTTTCTATTACATTATGTATGATCTGGCTCATGCGCATAAGCCGATCGGCGTCGAATCCCTTTGTGGCGCTTACAAGCAGCATATCCTTTTCAAGGTAAGGCAGCATATTTTCATAAACAGAACCGCAGACATGCGATGGCATGACCGTCAGCACGCACTCAGCATGGTCAATGGCAAACGCTATATCATTTGTGGGGGTAATGTTTTCCGGCAGAAAAATACCAGGAAGAAAAAGACTGTTTTCATGGCGGTTGCTTATAGTTGCCTCTACTTCAGGTTCGTATGCCCACAAACGAACCTCGTGCCCCGCATGCGCAAGAGCGTGAGAGAGTGCGGTTCCCCAACTG
>WRIQ01000242.1 GCA_009782655.1 Prolixibacteraceae bacterium | reverse complement strand
TCCAGGACATGAAGCGGTCGCCCAGCCTGGCGCCGATAGCAATGGGACGACCCGCATTGAGATAGCCCTTGAAATTTTCCGGCGTTAACCCTTCTTTTTCAGAAGCTATTTTGCGGTAATTGGCTAATTTGTTATTGCTATTGCCGGTTTTTGTTCCGGTGCAGGTGCCAAGATTTGTATATGGTACGGTGCCTAACGATGCCACCCCGTCCATAATCATTGCGTCTAACGCCGGCTCGAAATTGGTTCCTTCACATTTACTTCCCTTTTTGTTACCGGGTATCGTCAGCCAGAGATCCTTGGGGCTGCTCTGATTGTCAAATTTGGCTAAATCAGATGATCCCCATCCGTTTTCGATGGCGTTCAACGCCGTTTTCAGGTTGTAAGCTACCGCCCATGCCACGCAGGTGCCGTATTTACCCTGATCGCCAATAGGCGGAAACTTGTCTTCCAGCGAAACTTTTGATGACAGATTATTTGTCGGGTCGTCAAAAGGAGTAATGTCCTCCGGAATATTGTCCATCTCTTCCAAATCCTGCAACCAGCCGGTTAGTTCGAGAATACTCAGAAGCTCCTCAATTATTGGAACGATTTTATCACAACTGTGAAAGCTGAGCGAAACAGACAGCAAAATCATCAGAAATATTACAGGTATTTTTTTCATTTTAAAATATGATAAAGATTTAACAATTAAATACTAATTTTCATTTATTCCGAAAAAGGTATCGGTTAATATCAAACGTGAGCGGTCAACACCGTCGAAATTGACAGTATTCATAAACGAGGCTTTATCAAAATCGGCCTGGCCGGTAAACGATGCATCCGCAAAATTGACTGAAGACATGAAGCGTGACCGCGAAAAATTCGCTGTTTTTTCAAATCCGGCATAATTGAAAAAAGCGTTGCCGGAGACTTCTATCAGGTCAAATTCCGCTCTTTCGGCAAAGGAGCTGTTATGAAACATGAGTTTTCCTTTTACGGAAGATTCCTGAAAAGAGAAATTGCCGCTAAAAACAGCATCCGGGAAATGCAGGTTTCCCCAAAAGGAAGCATAAATCATCATAAAATTTTTTTCTGCTTTCATTTCAGAGAAATAACTATCCTTTGCCCAAACTGACATATTGTTGAAATTCACGTTTTCCCTGAAAACCGACCTGCCAAAGTTGACTGCTCCAAAAACAACAGCGCCGTCAAAATCTGCTTCTCCTCTGAAATCACATCCCGTAAACACAAGATTGTTCCTGAAACAAGCCTGTACGGATGTTTTTCCATGTTTGCCGTTGGAGGTTACTTTTCCCATGAAGACACAGCTCTCAAAAAATATATTCGACCGGATTTCGCATTGGAGCAGGTGAGCGTTCAGGATAAACGGTTCGCCTCCTTCAGTAAAATCAAGGTCGCCGAGAATAATCCTGTCCACCACCTGCACCGGTATATTCTTTTTCACTAATTTGATGATTTCCGACGCTCTCATCTCTTTTTTCTCAGCGCCACTACACCCGTAACTTATCAAAAGAAATACAGTACATGTAAAGAAATGGATTTTTTTCATTTTTTATTCATTAATTCAACAGCCTTATTGAAAACATTCTCTCCTGTATATCCCAGTTTTTCGTCGAGTACCTGATACGGAGCCGAAAAGCCAAAACTTTCCATACCGATGACTTTTCCGTAAGGGCCTGCTAATCCCTGCAAAGTGACAGGCAGTCCCGCCGTCAGGCCGAGCACAGGAACCCCGCAGGGAATCACGCTTTTCTGGTATTCTTCGGTCTGCGTACGGAATCGTCCTTCCGAAATTGCCGCAACAACCCAAACCCTGAGTTTTTTTTCAGCGGATAGTTTTTCGGCGCCTTCTATACAGGTGGATACTTCCGAGCCGTTTGCCAACAGTATCAATTCGGGTTTTTCGCAGGTATTTTTCCATGCCGTGTATGCGCCTTTTTCGGCTTGCAACGCATCGGCATAGCGGGTAGAGCCTTGTTGAGCGGGAATGTCCCTTATATTTTGCCTCGACAGAATCATCGCCGTAGGGGTTGATGTGTTTTCCATCGCCATTTTCCATGCTACATTTGTTTCTATTGCGTCGGCAGGGCGAACTACCAGCGCCGACGGACGTCCCGAATGGTTTTTCAACTGTTCCATAAGACGTATTTGCGCTTCCTGCTCTACGGGCTGATGCGTTGGTCCGTCTTCGCCTACGCGGAAAGCGTCGTGCGTCCAGATGTATTTAACGGGCAGTTCCATCAGCGCCGACATGCGGAAAGCGGGTTTCATGTAATCGGAAAATACGAAGAACGTGCCGCAGGCTACAAAAACGCCGCCATGCAGAGCAATACCGTTTGCAATGGCAGCCATTGTCAATTCGCAGACACCGGCTTGCAGAAACGCGCCGGAAAAATCACCGGATTTCAACGCTTTGGTGTTTTTCAGGAAACCGTCTGTTTTATCGCTGTTCGACAGGTCGGCGGAAGCCACAATCATGTTTTCGATATTCTTTGCGAAATGAGACAGCACAGCCGCCGACGCCGCACGGGTAGCCGAACCTTCTTTCTGAACTATGGCTGAATAATTGATAGCCGGAGCCTCGCCCGAAAAGAATGATTTAAACTTCGCGGATAACGCGGGATTGGCTGCTTCCCATTCTGTTTGCAATTTCTTTTTCGCGGCGGCAGTTTGTATTTTACGTTCGCGCACTTGGGAGTAGTATTCCTCCACATCATCGAAAACAGTGAAAGGATTTTCAGGGTCGCCCCCCAGATTGGCAACCGTTTTGGCAAACGATGCGCCACATTCGCCCAATGGCATACCATGCGTTGCACATTTGCTCTCGAAACTGTCGCCCGATTCGGTAACGGCGCCCTTGCCCATGACAGTCTTGCCTATAATCAGTACGGGCTTGCCTTTCACGGTTTGCGCCT
>WRIQ01000241.1 GCA_009782655.1 Prolixibacteraceae bacterium | reverse complement strand
GAGGCGCATGTTGCCAATCCGGCAGGGCGAGCATTTTCCGCACGACTCTTCCAGCGTAAATTCGAGGTAAAATTTGGCGATAGAAACCATGCAGTCATTTTCGTCCATCACAATCATTCCGCCCGATCCCATCATGGAGCCTGCCGCCAGCAGGTTGTCGTAATCGATGGGCGTGTCGAGAAAATCTTTGGTGAGCATTCCACCCGAGGGGCCGCCGGTTTGCACGGCTTTAAACTCTTTGCCTTCGCGGATTCCGCCGCCAATGTCGTAAATTACCTCGCGCAGGGTGGTTCCCATGGGCACTTCTATCAACCCTACGTTGTTGATTTTTCCGGCCAGAGCAAATACTTTTGTACCTTTGCTGTTTTCGGTGCCGATGGAAGAAAACCATTGGGCGCCTTTGTTGATGATTGCCGGGATGTTGGCATATGTTTCTACGTTGTTTACGTTTGTCGGTTTTCCGCGATAGCCGGATTCTGAGGGAAAGGGCGGCTTGAAAGTGGGCTCGCCGCGCAGCCCTTCCATGGAGTGCAGCAACGCTGTTTCCTCGCCGCAAACAAAAGCGCCGGCGCCGTAGCGGATTTCAATGTCGAAATCGAATCCGGTTCCCAGAATATTTTTCCCCAGCAGACCATATTCACGGGCTTGTTCCAGCGCTATCTGGAGGCGCGATATGGCCAACGGATATTCGGCGCGGATGTAAACCAGCCCTTGACGTGCGCCTGTGCAATATCCGTTGATGGCCATGGCTTCGATTATTGCGTGCGGGTCGCCTTCCAGAATGGAGCGGTCCATAAAAGCGCCGGGGTCGCCTTCATCGGCATTGCACACCACATATTTTTCGTCGCCGCTCACTTTAGCGGTAATCTCCCATTTCAGGCCGGTGGGGAAGCCGCCGCCACCGCGTCCGCGCAATCCCGATTTTTTGATTTCTTCGATTACCTGTGCGGGCGTCATCCCTGTAAGGCATTTTCCCAGAGCCTGATATCCATCGCGGCCAATGTATTCTTCAATGTTTTCGGGATCGATGAATCCGCAATTGCGGAGCGCAATACGCAACTGTTTTTTGTAGAAATCGATATCTTTTGATTCGTCCATAATTTCGTGCGATACCGGATCTCTGTAAAGCAGCCTTGTAACCTGCCGCCCTTTTATAATATGCTCATTTATAATATCATCTACATCTTCGGGAGTAACATGGACATAGAGCGTTTTGTCGGGCATTATCTTCATAATCGGGCCTTTTTCGCAAAACCCGAAACAGCCGGTATTGATAACCTGAACTTCACCGTCGAGGTTTAACCGGCACAGGCTTTCGTCTAATTGTTGCTTGATGGTGTCACTTTTTGCCGATTTACATCCTGTTCCGTTACATATTAGAACCTGTATGTTGCTTTCAGACATATTTCTGTATGTTTTTGATTTGTTATTCGTCGATGGTTTTATACGTCACCGGAATGATGCCGTCGATGCGTTCCCCGTGTTGTATATACCTGTTTATTATCTCTTTTGCTCTTTCCTTGTCGACATGGCCGTACACTACAGGCTCTTTTCCGGGCAAAATCACCTCAATAGTCGGTTCGGCATAGCAATATCCCATGCAACCGGTTTGCGTGACAATGGCGTCGATTCCCTGCCGCTCGGTTTCTTCTATGATGAAATTCATGGTTTCCTTTGCCCCCGAAGCAATTCCGCAGGTGGCCATGCCCACTTTTATCTGTACAAGCGATTCGGCCTGATCGCTGTTTTCGCGCAGCTTAACTTTTGAATGTACCTGGTCCCTGATTTTTTTTAAATCGGATAAAGATGTGATTTTGTTCATTTTACGATGTTTTATAACTTAAAAACTTATTTTTTACTATAAATTTCATACAATCGAATATTTATGTGTTTCTCTCTTTTGTATTCTCATTTTCAATTGTTTTATTTCGACGCTTTTATTTCGATCAGGTTATTTTCGATCAGTTCTTTTATCGATTTTCGGACTTCTGGTTCGCGGAAAGAAACGCCGTCGAGAACCTCTTTCAGTTCGAAGGTGCTGATCGAGAATTGGCCGTGGTCGGTTTTATGACTATAAACGAAATTGATACCCTCATGCCCTATGATGGAAAGAACAAAAACGCCCGCCATGTCGCCCATGACGGGCCTGTCGATGTGGTTGAGCCCGAAATCGGCTGTTACAACCGTTCCGTTACTTTTTTGCGAAATAATTTTCAGCGATCCGCCGGTTTGTTCCGCGTTATGTTTCAGTAACGGCAACCCCAATCCCACTTTCCGCGTTGTTCTGGTCGTAAAAAACGGCTGAACCGCTTTTCTAATTTCTTCGTTCGTCATTCCTATACCATTGTCTTTCAATTCGACACGGTAAAGTTCGGTTGATTTATTTTCATTAACTATGATTTCAATCAAGGTCGCGCGCGCCCGAACAGAATTCTCTGTTATGTCGAGTATGTGATCTGAAATGGTTTTCATTGCCGGAAGGTTAATGGCAGACCACTTTTCGCCCTTGGACGGAAGCGAGCGCCAGTTTAATTTCTTGAAAATTAATATCTTTTAGTTGAAATATTGAATATGTTTTTCCGATGTCGGGCAGATAGTGCGCATCCGAATTTTTCGCAACGGTAATTTCCCCGGGAATAAAAAATTTTTTTCTGATCTCATTTTCCGCAGCAAAAGATGAGATTTCCAGCGCGTCGACTTTCAATTTCGGCGGTAGAAATCCCAACTGACTGATAATGGAGTTGACCGCTTTGTCGATGTGGGCGGGCATGAAAATTCCTCCCAGCCTATGCACTTCTTTTTCCACATCGTTAATCGACTTGTTTATTCCGGTTATCAGCAGTTTGTCAATCAGTTTGATGATTTGCTCATTTTCGTCGACCCACGCCTGATGGCCAAAGGTTTCCACATTGTTGGGAATAAACGGCTGGTTT
>WRIQ01000240.1 GCA_009782655.1 Prolixibacteraceae bacterium | reverse complement strand
ATATCACAGCGCACAACAACATTATACATCATGGCGGATACGTCTTTCCGTGCGCTGTGGGCGCGATTATTTTCAACGGCAGCGACAACGAAATTACACACAACGAAATTGCCGATTTCCGTTATTCGGGGGTGTCCGTGGGATGGGTTTGGGGATATGCGCACAGCCCTTCCAAACGAAATAAAATCGATTTCAACCACATCCATCATTTGGGTTGGGGCGAACTCAGCGACATGGGTGGCGTTTATACATTGGGGGCTTCCGAAAGTACAACGGTGAATAATAACGTCATTCATCATATTTTTTCGGACACATACGGCGGATGGGGACTATACACCGACGAAGGTTCTTTCGATGTGCACATGGAAAATAACCTCGTCTATAAATGTAAGAATGCCGGTTTTCATCAACATTACGGAAAAGAAAATATAATCCGTAACAACATTTTTGCGTTCAACAGATTGTCGCAACTTCAGTTTACACGTGTGGAAGACCATCTTTCGCTTTCGTTCACCAACAACATCGTCTATTACGACGAAGGCCTATTATATATGAGCATGGGAAAGGACAGTTGGCTGAACGCCCAAGTCAATATCGACTATAACTGCTATTGGGATACGCATACTAAAGAGCCCGGTTTCCACGGAATGTCATTTGCCGAATGGCAGAAAAGAGGACGCGACAAACATTCTCTGGTTGCCGATCCGCAGTTTATGGATCCCGAAAATTACGACTTCCGTTTCCGTAACAAATCGATAGCCTTGAGGATTAATTTCAAGCCGTTCGATTATTCTCTGGCCGGCGTTTACGGCAGCGAAGAGTGGGTGCGTAAAGCCCAAATGCCGGATAAAATTTTGAAAGAGTACGACGCAGCCGTGGAAGCATTGATGAAATAGAAATCGTTCATTTTACGAAACCATCTGCGTAAAAACTCCGTCAACCCCCTATCTGGATATTACAGAATCGCAAACTACTTAGTAAAAACCTGCTTCATCGGGCGGCCAATCCAAACCTGAGGCGACTGCAAGGCAAAGATGGAGGCAATGGTTGCCGCCACATCGAATTGCATCATGCTCTCGTCAAATTCAAAACCTTTCTTCACGTTTTTCCCTGCAATGATAAAGGGTGTTTCCATTTCGGTCATTGTTTTCCCGCCGTGCCCTTTGCCAATGCCGCCGTGGTCGGAAGTGACGATGAAAATGGTTTCATCGTATATGCCGGCGTCTTTCACCGCCTGAATGATTTGCCCCAGATATTTATCCAGTTTTTTCAATATTTCGTAATATTCGGGCGCATCGTGCCCAGGTCCGTGTCCAGTTTCGTCGGGCTCGGCGATGATGACGGCAAGCAGGTTGGGTTTTTCCTCCCTGATATAATTGCAGGCGACAATGGCCGTTGTATCAGGATTTTGTTTGTAATTTTTAATTTCCATTTCAAAATCCATCACCTGCATTTCGGCCAGATATTTCATGCCGTCCCATTCATATATGTAACCTATTTTGGATTCTGGCCGTGTATCGCGCAGCAATCCGAAAACCGACGGAAAAATGCCGTAGTGCGTGAGTACGCGCGAAGGCAGTTCCGGTTTTCGCGCTCCCCATGTAGTATACCCGTGCAGTTCGGGGCCTGCTCCCATAAACATCGAAGCCCAGTTGACCGCGCTGGATGACGGCAAAACCGAACGTTTTTTTAATGTGTAGGAACCATCGGCCATCAGCGCTTTCAAATTGGGCATATCGGCTTTGGGAACGCTATATGCGCCCCACCCGTCGAACCCAACCAGTATAACATGCTGAGCAAACGGTTGGGAGGCTTCCTGCTTTTTGGCAGGACAACAAGCTTGGAAAAACAAAAAAAGGCTGATTAACAGAATATAATTTCCAAATTTCATGGTATCAATAATTTATTCGATGCTGTTTATCATCTCATGAAGCGATAAATGCGGAATCAAGGTTTCGTCGTTGGTGAAACTGTCATAAATACTTCGAGTACACAGATACAGGCAATCATTTTCCAGACTGTAAACCACAAAAAAGTCGAAGCGGTTGATGGTGGACATATATTTTTCGAGCACCGATTTAAAAGAGAATATATACTCGGAGATAACGCATCCTATAGCCGGAGAAGTCTGTTCGTACACCCTTTCCAAAAGCAGGAATTTATTGATAATGATTCTTTTTTGTCCATGGCGGCTGATATACGGAATTTCCCCGTACATATAACCCTGCATACCGATTTTTTCGTTTTTCAGCGCTTTTCCCATGTCGAGGATGGCCTGTGTTCCCAATTGGATGGTTTCGATTTTAATATTTTCTATCTTGTTTTTGACGTCAAAATAGCCGTTAGCGGGAAAGACAACGAACGGCTTGGTTTTCTCAATAATCGGAGTGGAAGCCTCAATAACCGGCTTTTTTTCAACTATTTCGGCCTGAACTTCAGGTTCCGGAGTAATCACCTCCTGAACATCGGGACCGAAAATGGCTTCGATGAGTTCATCTTTCAATTGTTCTTCCTGTTCGTCAACGCGATTTTCTTCATCTTCATTTTGTTTCTCTTTTACTGCCCCCAAAATTATCGGCTCAATTTCGGGAATTGATACGGTTTTCGGCGACTTTTTCTCCGGTTCTTGCAGAATTTCCTGAATTTCAATCTCAACGGATTCTTCTTTCTTTTTTGTTTTCTGTTCGTCTTTTTTTTCAGGTTCGGGTTTGGTTAGCGACGCAACCGCTTCTTTCTCAATAATTTTTCTCTCTTCGGCCGCTTTTTTCACTTTTTCCACCGCCTTTTCATTCACTTCTTCTTTTGCTGTAACCGGAATCAACTTATATTCAGGTTCTTCTTCCGAATCGTATTGCCCCTTTGTCTGACGGGAAGGTTGATAAATTGTATGTTCTTCTCGCCGCTTTTTCTTTCGCGCCATGTATGCGGCGATTTTGCTGATGATAACATAGAGCACCACAAGGATTACCAAGCCTGTAAT
>WRIQ01000239.1 GCA_009782655.1 Prolixibacteraceae bacterium | reverse complement strand
CCGCGACGCCCTCAGCTCAAATATCGAAAATACTATCGGCTTGATTCCGGGGCAAAAAAATATCCAGCAGATTCCCGTCGGCTTGAAAATAAAAGGGCCGGTGAACAATCCGAAAGTCGACGTAGACCTCACGAAAGCCAAAGATTTGGTGGTACAGAGCCTGAAAAGCTCTTCGAAAGAAGAACTTCAAAAAGCCGCCGATAAAATAAAAAACCTGTTTAAGTAGAAAGAGAACGATTTTGTGGATGCGTTCGTGGTTGAAAAGCTCCCTGCCGATTCGCTTGTTCTTTTGAGGGACGCATGAAACTGGGATTCTCGCGGCAAAATTAACGTTTGTTTCTTTTTTGCCAGCTTGTGCGAAATAAAACAGGAATAAGGCGAAAAAGACTATTTTTGCCGCCTCGTGAAAAATAAGTGTGCATGGAATCAATACGTGAAATATTCAGGATAGGTTATGGCCCATCGAGCAGCCACACCATGGGGCCGCGGAAAGCAGCAAAGATGTTTTTGCAGAAACATGGCGGCCACTACCATTTCAGAGTGACGCTTTTCGGCAGCCTTGCCGCAACCGGAAAAGGACACCTCACCGACAAAGCTGTTTTAGACGAATTTGTCGGCCGAAAATGTGAAATTCTTTGGAAGCCCGACGTATTTCTGCCGCGCCATCCCAATGCCATGACTTTTGAAGCTTTGGATGAAAATGAGAAAGTTGTTGCTGGAAATACTATATACAGCATCGGCGGCGGCGCTTTGGCCGGCGATTTTTCGGAGAAAGAAGCTCCGCAGGTTTATGAGCTTCAAACGATGGATGAAATTATCAGTTATTGTCACCTCAACGGATTGAAAATATGGCAGTTTGTTGAAGAAAATGAAGGAAGCGAAATCCATCTTTTTCTTGATGAGGTTTGGGAAATCATGCAGGACAGTATTAAGCGCGGTTTGGAAACCGACGGCATTTTGCCCGGCGGCCTGAAGCTGTCGCGTAAGTCGCACACTTTCAAGCAGCAGTCGCTAAACTATTCGGGGCCGTTTAAAAAACGCATCAATATTTTTTCATACGCGTTGGCTGTCGCCGAGGAAAATGCTTCGGGCGGGAAAATTGTTACCGCTCCCACCTGCGGCTCATGCGGCGTTTTGCCGGCAGTACTGTACTATTTCAAAAAGGTATACAAAATCGAAAAGGATTCCATATTAAGAGCATTGGCTACCGCCGGACTCATCGGCAATCTTGTTAAAACCAACGCTTCCATTTCGGGTGCCGAAGTGGGCTGTCAGGGCGAAATTGGCGTGGCCTGCGCCATGGCTTCGGGTGCTGCCACGCAAATGATGGGCGGCAGCATCAGCCAGATAGAATACTCGGCCGAGATGGGACTTGAACACCATTTGGGGCTTACCTGTGATCCGGTAGCCGGACTGGTGCAGATTCCTTGCATAGAGCGGAATGCTTTTGCCGCACAAAGAGCATTGGCGCACAACACATTTGCCATGATGAGCGACGGCCGCCACCGTATCAGCTTCGACGAAGTGGGGAAAACAATGTACGAAACCGGTATCAACCTGAAAAGTAAATACAAGGAGACTTCCGAAGGCGGGCTGGCTGTTCATCCGGCCATGCCAAAAAATTGATTTTTGTGGAGATATTTTTCCGACAATTTCACCCATGGAGGCTAATAAAGACAAAAGGAATCACAAATCCAGAAGCTATTTCACGCGGGAATAACTTCGATTGTTTTATTTGTTTGCAAAAATAAGGAAAATCTTGCTTCAATCCACTGAAAAACAATTTTTTACTCAAAATGAAAGTATAAATGGGTAACGATATAGGGTAGATGAACGAAAAAAAGTTACGGCAAAATGGCAGGGGTCTACAGCACAAGCTTACATAACGAATTTTAGCGAAACTTTTACGAGCCGTTATTGACAAGATTTGTTAAAGGCTTCAAAAAAATCCCTTGACTTTGTTCCTGTCAACCTCATTCAACGCGCAGGCTCGGTGTGCGAAAGCAGCGAAACCAATTGAGAATTGAAATAACAAAACAGATGAATAGTGAAACAATAAATGAATTGAAAATCAAGTCTTTAATGTTAAAAACAAAAACAGTAAATTTGTAAAAATAAACTCACAATGAAAAAAACAATCGTCATTTTAAGCGCCCTTGTATTAATTGCGGTTGCTAACGCAGCAGGACGCCGCAAAACACCGACACGCTGCTACAAATAAACAGGTAAAGCGAGAAAGGCGATGTGTATGTGGCAGGATATGAACTCGACGAACGAGGGATACCTGTTGCCAAACTTTGGAAAAATGGCGTAGCACAAAATCTTACCGACGGCGCCTGCTATGCAGTGGCTAATTCAGTTTTTGTAGTAGAATAAACAAATGCCGACGCCTAACAGGCGGTTTAAATCGTTGAACGCGCAGGTTTGGGGCGCAGTAATCAAATGATACCGTTTATCAAACACCTGCTGGAAACCGCTATGAACAGCATTTTAGCAACCCGGCAACAAAAGCCAAAGAGAGACAATTATGCTGATTTTTACCGGATTACCTTACTTCTCTTTGGAGTGCTTTTTGGGAAGATGGGTTTGTAAATATATGTTTCTCGATTTAACTTGAGTGAAAAACCACCGCAAAAAACTCACTTTTCAAAACAAAAGAGAGAATCGTGTTTCCGTAAATACCTTATTTTAAATAATATAACTAATGGAGAATAATTTTATAACGAAAGAGCATAATATGAAAAAAGTCTCTGCTCGCTAAAACAGAGACTTTTAAACAAGCGCAAAAAGCCTTACTTATTAGTGCAAATGTATGGTTATTTTTGCGTTACTCTAATGTCAATGCGGCGATTAAGCGCCTTGCAGTGGTCAGTGTCGTTTGGCGGACAAACCGGATGCTGGGAACCGTATCCCTCATGGGCTATCCGGCTTGCATCAACACCTAAAGCAATCAGTTTTTCGGCCGTAACCCTTGCTCTTTC
>WRIQ01000238.1 GCA_009782655.1 Prolixibacteraceae bacterium | reverse complement strand
GTAGCCACCCCACGGCACGATGAACATCGAATCAAGTTTCTGCTCAAAGGCTTGTTTGCTGGGATAAAGACCGACTAATCCTTCGGGATCGTGCGGAGCGAAGAAAGTGGATTGCCATGCGTTGGCTTCGCGATACATGAAAACATAATAGGGATAATCGGGACGGAAAGGAGTCACCCATTCGCCGTTTGCCAATCGTCCACGCATGAAGCCTGTCGAAGGATCGAATACATTTTTGTAATTGCTCGTGCGCTGCATCAGCATATTGTAATTTTCCGTATCGCCTAATTCTTTTGCTAAAAGCGCCACCGCATAATCGTCGTAGGCGTATTCGAGCGTTTTGGTAACGGCGGCTTTTGCTTCGTCCACTTCGGTTCCGGTGGTTGGATTTTTGACATCGTTTTCGGCAATCCATCCCTGTTCATTGTATTCGTCGAGAAATAGCCTTGCTCTTGGATTTTCGACGGTGGCGTTGCGCAGAATAAAATAATAGGCGCTGTCTATATCAAAGTCGCGCAAACCGCGCAGGTACGATCCGGTGATGAACGGCGATGCGTGGTCGCCATGAAAATAGATGGGCATGAAACGGCTAAACTTTGCCCTTTCGGTCATCGAACTGATGATGTCGTTGGTTACATTGGGCGATAGCATGCCCAACAGGACTAATTTATTCCTGTAATCGTCCCATAACGCGGGATTGGTGTAATAATGAAAACCCTTGTTGACCACGTTGCGGCGCTGGTCGATAAATTCGCCATCCACATCGCTGCGAAGCGCGGGCCAAAGGAATGAGCGGTACAGGCACGAATAGAATGTTCTTTTCTGTTTTTCGGTTCCGCCGGTTACTTGAATTTTCGAGAGCAACGCTTCCCATGTTTCATCTGCTTCTTTTTGTACTTGTGCGAAAGATTTATTCATCATTTCCGCTTCTAAATTTTTCTTTGCTTTTTCAACGCTTACAAACGAAAAACCTATTTTCAACTCCAATGGTTCCTTCCCATCGGCAAAATTGACGATGGTGATTACTTCTCTGTTATCCCTAATCGAATCAATGCCATTGATATTGTGGTTTGCCACAGCATAAAAGTAAATGGATTCTCCGCCTCTCTGAGCGCCTGAAAATGTGTTTTCATTTTCCTGTTTGAAGTCAAATCTTGTTCCGGGACGACGGTTGTTTGTCCGCGACAGGTTGAGCAGCAACTTTTTGTCATCCCCTTTGCGGAACGTAAATTTGTGATAAGCACAACGCATCGTGGAAGTCATTTCGGCGTTAACGCTGTAACGATCAAGGTAAACTTGATAATATCCGGGACGCGCCGATTCTTTTTCGTGGCTGTAGCCCGAATGATAATTGTCGACAGTGATTTTACCTGTAAAAGGCAGGATGGGAACATGTCCCAGATTCCAATGCCCCATGCTGGTATGGAAAAAGGCAAAGATAACCGTGTCTTCGTATTGATAACCCGCTCCGCTGCCAAACAGAGTTACGGGAGTTACCTGTACCATGGCGTTGGGCAGCGATGCGCCCGGGAATACTTCCGCACCCCATGCGCGGTGGGTGGGTTTGTAGCCGAGATCGATGCTGTCCCAAAGCGTGGCTGTTCCCGACAGGGGATTAGCATAATCCGTAAGCCTCGGAGCCGGTGAACATGCAATAAGCAATGCCAAAAATATGACCGGAATAAATACTGTTTTGTTCATGATTATGATTTTATTAGATTTTAAATAAATACATTTTTCCTTCTTTTTCGAGTTGTCATGATTTATTTTTGATTGATGACTAACTAATGATGATACATTATGAATTCGAAAAATCTCATATCGTACCCTCTTTTTGCAGCAATGCCAACGCTTCCATAAGCATACAGCCGCTCAGATGTTCGGTATGTCCTGTACTTCCTGCGGGCGGGGTTTTCCAGTAGGTGCCAAACAATATCTTTTGTTTGTCGGTTCCTTCGCGCCACAATGTTTCGCCGTTGTGTTTCAGGAAAACGATATAGCGGGTGCGAACATCATCGCCGATTCCGTCTGTCAAAATCAACTGTACAAAGTAACGAATAAAAATTCCTTTAAACAACCCTCCATCGCCCCTGCCTTCTCTTCTGAGTAAATTGTCGGCGGTATTGATCAGGGTAGTTATCGTGTAGTCGGCGGCTTTGATAGCGTCGTTAAGGTATGTTTTGTCGCCGGTTATTTTGTACAATTCGAGTGCTGCGCCTAAAAAAGTTCCCTGATTGTAAGTAAAAATCCAGTCCTTTTGAGTTACGTTGGTGTTGGTGTTCAGGTTGTCATAAACAGCTCCTGTTGTAGCATTAAACAGATTTTGCTTTTGCCATGAGTAGATTCTTTTTGCCCATTCCAAATCCTCTTCGTCGCCAAAGGCTTGATATAAATGTGCTGCAAGGATTGCGGCAGGGCCATTGGAGCAGGCATTTTTACTGTGTCGGTTTCTGCGGGACTCCCAGAAGATACCTCCTTCGCCAACGTCAGTCCATGCTCTTTTGATACCAAACGCGGCATTACGATCATTCATATCTTCAGTGGTACCGTCCCATACTTCTTTACATACGGTCAAAAACTCCCCGATGCCGGTTGCCTGATACGCACGAAGCGCAGCCAATCCAATCCATTCCATGTCGTCAATGTAATTGTTTGCCCATTTGTTGCCGTTTGCACGGCGGACGCCTTCGAGCCAGAGTTCGAAATAACCCCTGTAAAACGTATCGCCCGACCGAAGATACGCATCTACCAACACGTCCAAAGCGTGTGCCTGAGGCCAGTAATGTCCACCCCAAGTAATGGAGTCGGACGCTTCATTAAAATAATAGCGTGTGGTGTTCCAGAAATTGGCTACCAATGAGCGACTGCTGCTGTCGGCAACCGACATCCAATTTATTGAGGACGATCCGTCTTCGTTTATCGTTTTGCCATGAACGCTTCCGCAAATTGCAAGAAACATGGTTACGGTTATTAAAAAATTTAATTTTTTCATGTTGTTAATT
>WRIQ01000237.1 GCA_009782655.1 Prolixibacteraceae bacterium | reverse complement strand
TACGATAATGAGATTATCCCTTTTCTTGAATCGCCTTGTGACACAGCATTCGGCAGAAATGAGAAGGGAATATTTAAAGAAGAATCGTTTGAACCTCCAATGGAAGACGAATGACACAAAAAACCATGCTGCGAATGGTTTTGTTGCAACATCAGCAGCATATAAAACAAAGTCGATCCCGTGTCTCAAGTTTAGCAAAAGCGCAAATGGACACTTATAAAATGGATAAAATCCGAAATAGAAAATAGTGCAGTTTGAAAAGCAAAAATCCCTAAAATAGAGCAGTTTGAAAAACAAAAATCCATAAAATAGTGCAGTTTAAAAAACAAAAATCTATAAAATAGTGCAGTTTAAAAAACAAAAATCCACAGAATAGTGCAGTTTAAAAAACAAAAAACCATAAAATAGTGCAGTTTAAAAAACAAAAAACCATAAAATAGAGCAGTTTGAAAACAAAAAACATAATGCAGAGCTGTTTAAAAAATTATTTATACTATTGCAGTTAAGATAGAATACAGTAAAGTATGGATATGAGTACCTATAAGCAAGTGCTGTTAGACCAACAAAAAGAAAAAAATGAAATTTTGTTGGAAAATCTTACTGCGCGGCGAGAAGAAGTTTATTTTGATTTGGACAGCCCGTTAGCACAAATCGTCATTGGGGTTCGCCGTAGCGGAAAATCTACGATTTGCCATAAGGTTCTGAAACAAAATAATATAAATTATGCCTATGTCAATTTTGATGATGAGCGTTTGTATAATTTGAAAACAGAAGACCTGAATACAGTTTTGGAAGCGTTGTATATGATTTATGGCGATTTCAAATATCTGTTTTGCGATGAAATTCAGAATATTCCTTCGTGGTTTCTGTTTGTCAATCGGCTGTTAAGGCAAAACATACGGATGATTATTACCGGCTCAAACGCCAAATTGTTGAGCAGCGAGTTAAGTACGCATCTTACAGGGCGTTATAATCAAATTGAGCTGTTTCCGTTTTCTTTTCGGGAAATTTTGAACTACAAAAATATTCCGCCCGACGACGATTCCACTTTGGGTATAGCCCGTCGAAAGTCAGCATTTGAGGAGTATATGTCACAGGGCGGGTTTCCTGAACTCTTGGCGGTTAAAAACAAAAAGGCGTATATCCGAAATCTTTTTAACTCAATCATTGCGAGGGATATAAAGCAAAGATTTTCGGTTCGTTACCCTGAATCATTGCGAAAAATGGCTAATTATCTGACTGATACTATTTGTTCCGAAATAAATTACAAAAGTTTAGCAAAGCAGTTTTCTTTTGGCTCGGCGCACACGGCAGAAAATTATGTTAGTTATTTGCGACAGGCGTATGTGCTTATTGGTTTGCAAAAATTTTCGTTCAAAAGTCGTGAACGCATCCGCAACGAGAAAAATTATGTGATTGATACGGCTTTTATTTCAACGACAAAAGAAAGTTTTTCAGAACAGAATTTCGGTTGGCGACTCGAAAACATGGTGTGTATCGAACTTTTTCGTCGGAGGAATCAGACCTTAAACGATGTTTATTACTACAAAAACGGTTACGAAATAGATTTTGTATTAGTGTCTGACAATAAAGTTGTTGAAGTGATACAAGTTGCGGCAGATATTTCGGCTCAAAAAACTTTCAACCGCGAGACCAATGCCCTGTTTCGAGCCGCTGCAGATTTGAATTGCAATAACTTGACGCTTATTACGCTCAACGAAAACAAAACATACGCGGCCGATAACAAAACAATAAACATTGTTTCAGTGTTAAAATGGCTGTAAATAAAAATGGTATTTGCGGCGCGTAAAATACACAATATTCAATAAATATTTCAATAAATGAAACACGCCCAAAATGTTTTCGATTCAACCCCCTTTCCCCGCGGCGGCTGAACCGAACAAACATTTCTTTATCTTTACTCTTTTTTTCTTTTTCAGGTCATCTGAAAATTCAGATCTCTGCTTCAGATTCTGAAAAAACGGCATCCACGATTTTTTGAGAGGGTGCCTGCGTCATTAAACTGACAACGATTGCCGCGATGATGGAAAGCGGTGTCGCAATCAAAATCGGATCGACAAACATCCATGTTCCCGACAGCAATGTGGCTTTGCCGAAAAGCGCGCTGCAAATGCCGATTGGGACGGCTTCAGCCGCGTGGATAAAGACATACCAGAAGACGGAGACGGACATACCGACGCCGAAACTCGCAAACGCGCCGGCTTTTGTCATCTTTTTCCAGAATAGGCCGCCGGCGTACATGGGAAGGAAGGCGGAGGTGCACATGCCCATAAAAATGGCGGTCGCGCGCGCGATGATGCTTGTCGGCAGGATAAACGCCCAAATCAAGGCCATGATGATGCTGATGACAATGCCGGCGCGCGTAAACATAATGGTGCGCATGGATTTTGTTTCTTGGGATAAGCCGCTGCCGGCCACATCGTACCCGACGGCGGTTCCCATGGTGTGGAATTGTGAGCCGGCAGTGGACATGGCGGCTGAAAGCAAACTGAGCATGAAGACCATGACAAAAATTTCCGGCATCGCGCTGTTGATGTATGTCGGAATGATCGCGTCAATGTTGCCGCCGACGACGTCAAGCGCGACTTGTCCCATTTCCCGAAAGAAGTAAACGTTTGACAGCGGACCGACGATGTAGGCCACACCGGCCATCATAAAGATGAACGGACCGCCTGCGAGGACGGCGCGCTTTAATGTTTTGTTGTCTTTGACGGTCATGAAGCGAACGGCAAGCTGCGGCTGAGCGATAATGCCGATGCCGACGCCTAAAATCAGGGATGAGACGAGCGTCCACCATAATTGGGAACCAAATGTCGGCATCGCTGTCCACCCGACGCTTCCGATCGCTTTTAAAGAGTCGGGGACCATCGGGGCTAAGTTTGTCAGCGATGTATGCGCTTCGACAACGCCGCCGAGTTTGACGTAGGTTAAAATGAGCAGCAGCGCCATACCGATAAACATGATGCCGCCTTGAAACGCGTCGGTGTAGATGACGGAAATCATACCGCCGA
>WRIQ01000236.1 GCA_009782655.1 Prolixibacteraceae bacterium | reverse complement strand
AATCTTCGATGCCGGTATTGCTATGCCGATGCGGGCAGGAAAAATAGCGACATGCCGATGGAGATAGCAAAAGCAGCCATCGATTTGGTTTCAGGAAATGCCGGACGGCTGGGCCTGCCGCAATTTGCCGTCGGTTTTCATGGCGGTGGCGAACCCACAGTAGCTTGGGATTTGGTGTCGGGAGCTGTTGAGTATGCCCGCGAAACAGCCGACAGAATGGGAATGGATGCGGAAATTTTTGCCGCAACAAACGGACTTTTCAACGAAGCGCAAAGGGAGTTTATCGTGGAAAATTTTACCAACCTGAACATATCGATTGACGGGCCGCAAGACATACAGGATCACAACCGCCCGACAATCAATGGCTCGGGCTCTTTTGCCATCATCAAAGAAAACCTGAAATTTTTCGACCGTCAGGGATTCAGCTATGGCGTGCGAAGCACGATTACGGCCAAAGATGTTCACCGGATAGCCGAAATTGTTGAATGGTTCAAATCAGAATTCAACATCAGTTTCCTGCATTTGGAACCCGTTTGGCAGTGTGGCCGGTGTTTGAAGAACGGCGAAACATCTCCCGCCGATGCTGATTTTATCAAATACTTCATAGAGGGTCTCGAAAAAGCCAAAGAGATTGATGTTGACTTGATTTACAGTGGATTAAGGGTTGATTCGTTGATCTCCAAATTCTGTGGTGCTTCGGGCGACGGCTTCAATGTGCTTCCTGAAGGAATCGTAACTTCCTGCTACGAAGTGACAGAAAGCGACAGCCCTAAAGCCGAACTTTTTCATTATGGAAAATTCGACAACGAAAGAAAAGAATTTATATTCGATAAAAAGAAAATTGAGCGGTTGCAAAGGTATTCGGTAGAGAACATTGAATTTTGCCGCGACTGTTTTTGCAAATGGCATTGTGCGGGAGATTGCATATCCAAGGTTTTCGACGCCAGCGGCTCATTCGAACACAAGGGAAGCTCGCGCTGCGATTTAAACCGCCAGTTGACAATTTTTGAACTCGAAAGATTACTCACAACTCAAAATATTTAACTATGAAACCGAATGATAAACCCCATAAAAAAGAGGATGTTTACGAAGACCCCAAACTATTTATAGTGATTGGTGAAGAGTCGTTTTCCCGTCCAGGACTGGAAACAGCATTCATGGACTATTCGAACATAAATACCGAATCGACGGAATACACGGAAATTTCAACAACGAAAGTTCAAAATATTAAAACTTCCGAAATAGTTCTGCGGGCAGGAACGATTGTGGCAATGGATACGGTTGCCGTTGCTCCAAAATTGACTTTGACTTCGCGCTGCCTGTGTTATTTCGTTACCAAAACCATATGTGTATGCAACAAAATGCGCCCGGCTTGCAATTGTGTGGGACATGTGAGCCAGCGTTCCAGTATCACTACCGGTTGCCGGTGCGCCCCCGTTCACTAAAAAAATATTTGGAATATGAAACGATTAAATTTACCATGGCTTCTTTTTTTTCTCGTTGTCGTCGCACAGCTTTCGGCACAGGAAAAAACCGATTTTCAGGAATTCAGTATGCGCGACCGGTTTTCATTTAAAACCGCAGCCGAAATGTATACCGTTGCCGACACTTTGCCATATTCGGCGAAAGTGGATGCGATGATAGAGGAAATCACCCTCGATATCAAAAGCGGAACCCTGATTGAACACAATAAAGTGTGGACAAAATTGCAAAAACTGGAGCCATACCGTATGCATCCCAAAGTGCAGGATGCCGCGAAAAAATGGGTGGATATGACAGTTGCCAATGTCTATGAAAAGGATTTCAAAGAAATTCCGATAAAAACTTTGAAAAATATTTGTTCTTATTACATTGCAGGGAATTTTGCACGCACCGAGCAGGAAAGCCTGAAAGAACTTTTGAAAGATCCGGCAAGTCCCGATCTCCGGAATAATTTGGCTTTGGCGCTGCTGCACCAGAACAAAGATTTATGCGCCCAAATTGAGTTGGAAGTGCTGCTTAAACTGTTCGATTCGTATCCGGCGGGTCTCATAAATCTTGTCGTTGTATACGAACGGATGAATAAAAACAACGAAATCGACGCTCTGGTGAATAAACTGCACTCGCTGCAAACCAGCAACAATATGGACATTCCGGAAGCGCGTTTCAACGCGGCTTGGCTGATGAACAAAAATGGAGATTACGAAGGCGCCGCTTATATTCTCGAAAATCCAAAGCCTTTGCAAAATGCCTCCGTAGCCAAATACGACTCCTTGAGGATTTTGAACCGGAAACAACTCGATAGGGCTAAATAGACGAACCATGCGCTGGGTATTAATAAGGCCATTATGTCAAAGTGGTTTTTACGATCCTGAAATTCAGGAACCGCTTGGCTTGGAATATCTTGCATCCGTGCTGAAAGATATGGGATATCCGGTTATCATTTTAGACAGCGCCCTGAATGGTTTGAGCGACATAAAACTTGCCCGCCGCGCCGTGTCCTTTCAACCCGACGCCATCGGATTTTCCATAACCACCAACCGCGAGCTCGACTCCGTGGCGGCCATCACCGCCGAGCTCAAAGCGAATTTAAAAGAGAAGGACATATTCTGGATCGCCGGAGGAAACTATCCTACCACGGAACCGGAGAATGCCCTCGACAAGCTGCCTTCGTATTTCCATATCCTGAAATATGAAGGTGAAAATTCAATTCGTAAAATATGTTTGCTCTGGCGCGACGGGTTGCTTGGCATATTGCCGCGCCTGATAAACGGGGAGCCGCAAATGGAATTGGACAAATTGCCGTTTCCCGAACGTCCGTATTTCCATTATTTGAGAAATTACGGTTGGGCTTTCAACCTTCAGGGATCGCGCGGATGTTGCAGCGCCTGCAAATATTGCGCTTCCAATGGTATGCGCGGGGCGCTTAAAGTGTGGCGTGGGCGCAGCCCCGAAAATATGACGGAAGAAATAGCTTTTTTGTATGAAAACTATCGGGCGCGATCATTCAATTTTGTGGATGAGGATTTTCTGGGACCGCCCGCCCAATCGCAGGAACGGGCAAAGC
>WRIQ01000235.1 GCA_009782655.1 Prolixibacteraceae bacterium | reverse complement strand
TCAGGGGGCCGAAATTATCCACATTCCACGAATATCGTTCGTCCGAAGGAAAAATGTTGGAGTCCCACTTGTCGGGCAACACAATTTCTTTCTCCACTTCAACCACATTCGAAAAACCTTCGAGTTCCCTTACCATGCTATCGGTCAATGGGAAAAGATATTCGCTGCCGTAAGTCTGCCTGTCGTCTTTCGATACTCCCAGCCGATCCAGCGCTTTGGGATTTACGGAGCCGGTTGTTTTCACAAGGTAGTTGGCCTGAATGCCGTCGAAAGATTTCTGCTGCTGTCCGTTGACATACATAACACCGTTTTTCATTTCCAGATTATCGCCGGGAATGCCAATACAACGTTTGATATAATTTTCGCGTTTGTCCACCGGGCGGGCTACCACTTTTCCAAAGTTCCTTTCATCAGTCCAGACGCGCTCCCGCCCATACGAACGAATTAATTCGTAGTAACTCCTGTTTTGCACCTGCAGCGCCACCGTGTCGCCTTCGGGGAAATGAAAAACCACATAGTCGTCGTTTTTCACTTTGCCGAAACCTTTCAGTCGTTTGTGCGGCTTTTTTATCCACTCCACATATGATTTTTTGGATGTGGAAAAGGGCATCGTGTTGTGTACAAATGGAAGCGACAGCGGCGTATTGGGCGTTTTCGGGCCGTACGATGTTTTGCTTACAAAAAGATAATCACCCACCAACAGCGATTTTTCCATCGACGAAGTGGGAATTGTGTAAGCCTCAATAAAAAACATGCGGATAAACGAAGCGGCGATCACCGCAAAAATAATGGCGTCGATCCATTCTACCAGCTTGGTTTGCTTGCCTCCCTGCGGGTCTTTTTTCTTCCAGAATGCCCAATGCACTTTTTGGGTGATATAGATGTCGAAAATGATTACCAGCCCGAAAAACCACCAATAGTTTTTCAGCCAAAGAACCCAGAGGGTGTATAAAAAGGCAACGACGCCAAATTTAAACCATTTGTTGAAAAGTATCTTTTTCATATGCGAATTTGTTTATTGCCGTATAAACGTTTGATTTAATGCGTTTTTATATTATATTTTTTATCTGCTTTGATAATTGAATAAATCTTTCATTGTGAAAATGCCTTTGCGTGTTTCGCAAAATTCGGCCGCTAAAACGGCGCCGAGGGCAAGCCCTTTGCGGTTTTTAGCTGTATGCTTTATTTCGATGTTGTCCACATCCGATTCGTAGGTTACGATGTGCGTTCCGGGTACGGCGCCGATGCGCTCCGATTCTATCGGTAGCAGGTTGGACGGCGCATTGCTGCCTATAGTCCAACCGCTTAGCGAAGGTATGATTTCGATGATGTCTTCGGCCAGCGTGATGGCGGTGCCGCTGGGCGCATCCAGTTTCTCGGCATGATGAACCTCTTTCATGTTAACTTCATATTGCGGATAGGTTTTCAGCATCTCGGCCAATTTCCTGTTCAACTCAAAAAAAAGATTCACGCCGATTGAAAAGTTGCTGGCATAAAAGAAAGTTCCATCAGTTTCCACACATTTTCCGCACACAAAACCTTTTTGTTGCAGCCAGCCCGTAGTGCCGCTCACCACTGGAACTCCCGCCTCGAAACAGGCGACATAATTCGAAATGGCCGTGCTGGGACAGGTGAACTCAATCACCACATCGCACTGCTGCAAATTTTGCGGCGTTAAATCCTCCTGATTATTAATATCGATTATCAGGGAAATATGATGCCCACGCTCGATAGCGATTTTCTCAATCTCTTTCCCCATTTTCCCATATCCTATAAGTCCCACTTTCATACTATAACGATTTGTTTTTTATTGCCTTACAAAATAAATACGCTTTCAGGAACCGACACTTTCAAATTCGGATGGCAAACATACTCATTTTGTAAAATTGCTTTTAACGGCCACAAAGATAAATCAAAAACTTAAAATTAAGGAATACAGATGTTTTTTTGCCCGATCATTCAAAAATTACACTCTCCCACGCCATTCCCGTTTCACCACATGGAAACATTGGAGTAAAAATTCTCCGCTCCTGATTTCGGGTTTGCCGGGGCCTGTCTGTTTGCACACCTGCATACATGCAGGGGTGTCGGTTTCCCGATGAAGCCATATGAAAAGTCAACCCGAAACCAAAGCCGTCGGATTGAAGCGTGTCACAATTGATAAACAAATTGATAAAATAGCCCGAAGGATGCTTCACAATTTGGCTTTCGGCTGGATTTCCCTGAGAGTATTTATTTCACTTGGGCTACAATTTCGCTGCCTTTTTTGAGGGCTTCCATGTTGAGCGGAATCAGTTTATGATAACGCTCCGGAAGTGATTTTTCCAAACCTTTCTGCACATTTTCGGAACTGACCACAGGCTGCACCTTCAGGTAGGCGCCCAGTATAATCATGTTGAATACCTTGGGGTTTCCCATTTCGGCTGCGGCCAGTGTAGCTTCTACTTTGCAGATACGGACGTCGTTTCGTTTAGGCGGATTCACAATTCCGTTGGGGTCGTATAGCAATATGCCGCCGGGTTTCACCGAATGTTCGAATTTATCCATCGACTGCTGGTTGAGGATGATGGCTGTGTCAAATTCATGCAAAACTGGCGAGCTGATGCGGTTGTCGCTGATGATAACCGTTACGTTGGCTGTTCCGCCGCGCATCTCCGGGCCATAAGAAGGAAACCATGTGACTTCCTTGTTGTCCATAATGCCTGAATAGGCCAAAATTTTTCCCATCGAAAGCACGCCTTGCCCTCCGAAACCGGCAATAATTAATTCTTCTGTCATCTTCTTTCGGTTTTAATTGTTTGAAACAGGTTTTTCTTTGTCCATATCCTTCATATCGCCGGGCGGATAAAAGGGAAACATATTTTGTTCCATCCACGTATTGGAGTCTACCGGATTGAGTTTCCAGCCAGAATTGCAGGTAGAAACCACTTCCACGAAAGAAGTTCCCTTTTTGTCCATCACATTTCTGAAAGCTTTTTTGATGGCATTTCTACATTTCCTGACAGTTGCCGCTGTTTGAACCGACTGGCGCGTAATGTAATGAACACCGGGCA
>WRIQ01000234.1 GCA_009782655.1 Prolixibacteraceae bacterium | reverse complement strand
TTGTCGTATTTGCTGCTGCGTTGCTGTTGGCGTTTTGGGGTTGAGATTTTAAAGGTTGCCATTTTGCGATACATTCGTGATACAATATTTTGACAAGTATATCACTTTTTTCATTTTCTGAAAAAACAAAGGCTTCTGATTTTTCAGAAACCTTTATATACCTTGACTTTTCTTTGAGCCTCTCATGGGACTCGAACCCACGACCTGCTCATTACGAATGAGCTGCTCTACCAACTGAGCTAAAGAGGCTTTTTATTTCGAGCGGCAAATTTAAGAAAATATCGTTTCTCCCAATAGCCGTTCAAATATTTTTCTTTGTTCCGCCAGATTTCCTGACTTTTCAGGCGTATCGATTTGCGCCTTATAGATCACCCAGCCACGGTAATTGCTGTCGGCAAGCAACCTTATTAAATCTTTGTAGGGATAGGCCGGATCGTTCATATCCTGCACATAAACGACATTGCCCAAGCGACTTTGCAGCAACTTGAAGTTGTCTTCAAGTCCGTTGCCTTTCAAATCGGCAAGGGATGAATTCCAGCTAACAGTGGCATTGGGATGGTCGGCAACATCCATAATATCTTTGACGGTTTCCATATTGCCGTCGCCATGTCCGTCAATTATCAGCCTGATTTGCTGGTTGTAGGCGGAGGCTATGCGCGCAATCTGGTTTAGCGTCCGTCCGATTTGATAAACCGTTCTCGATTTGGGAATGTGATGCTGAAAGCGGCCTTGATTTATGCCGATACTTCTGCCGCCCACGTCGGAACTCAGTTTCGCATATTCCACAATCTTTTCGATGGTGTAGCGCAGCTTGTCGGGCGACGTATAATCGAGATATTCGTCTGTATTTAGCCCGACAACATCTATTGCACTGCATTTCAATATTTTTCGTATTTCGAGTCTCTCTTTTTTGTCGAGGCCGCGATGTATGCCACAGTCGTCTTCAACATTGAGTTCTACGCCGGAAATTCCTGTTTCCGACATTTTTTCGATCAGGGTGGGTAAATTCCATCGGGCGCTAAAGGGAGAGGCGGTTACGCCAAATTGCATACGTATTTTTCGCGTTTTCTGCGTTAGCGGGAATAATTCAGCAGGCATCAAAAAAACGCCTGTTGCAACAACCGAATGCAAGATAAATTCTCTCCTGTTATATTTCTTCAATTCATTCACGATAACTCGATTCGCTTAGTTTTGTGGTACGAATATAACAACATTTATAGAATAAAATGTTGAAAAAAGGCGTCAATATTTTCAATTTTGTCGAAAAGTTATAATTCACGCAAATTCGTTCACTGTCGACGATTACGTTTTTCCCGACAGGCGCTTGCATGTACAACTTTTTGTATTACAAAATGTTTCCTGTTAAATAATATTTGTATGGCGGAGTTAAAAATAATTTGCATACATGCTTTTTCTTTGCTTGTTTTGTAACGTTGGAATGACATTTAGAAATATTTCAATGCGAATAGTATCAGGAAGCATTTTGCAGAATGATATTTTTTCACTAAATTGAACCGTATTTTTAGAAGAACTATATTATGATGGACAATATTTTTTCATCCGAACACACTGAGAGTGTATATTCGGGCATCAACCTGTTTGAAGTAGCTTGGGAAGTGTGCAATCAAGTGGGAGGGATCTATACGGTAATTCGCTCAAAGGTGCCGTCGGTAATTCAGAAATGCGGGGAGAAGAACTACTTCCTTATGGGGCCGTACATCGAAAATCAAGCCATGGCGGCGTTCGATCCTGCCAGTGATTATTCGGATTTAGCCGGGCAAACAGTGCTGAAGATGCGCGAAATGGGCTACGATGTTCACTACGGACGATGGATTGTTTCGGGGAGGCCTCGGGTGATTTTATTCAATCCCTATTCAATTTACAACAAATTAGGTGAAATCAAATATTTCATCTGGGAGCATCATCACATTGCGTTGCCCGATGATGATGTTTTGCTCAATCAAGTTGCTTCGTTCGGATTTCAGGTTAAAGAATTTTTCAGAATTTATTGCGAGATGGGCGGGTGCGAGAGGCCCAGTGTCGCTCATTTCCATGAATGGATGGCAGGATTGCCCATTCCGGGAATCCGGCATGATGCGCTCAACCTGAAAACTGTTTTCACGACGCATGCCACCATTCTGGGGCGCTATCTGGCTATGAACGACAACGAATTTTACGACCACCTTGAGTTTTACGATTGGGAAAAAGAAGCCAATTATTTCAATATCAAGCCGATTGTCGATATCGAAAGAGCGGCGGCGCATGGAGCGCAGATATTCACTACTGTAAGCAATGTTACGGCCCGCGAGTGCAAGTATCTGCTGGGCAGGGAACCGGAAGTTATTCTGCCCAACGGATTGAACATAGAACGGTTCGAGGTTCTGCATCAGATACAAAACATGCACGCCGAATATAAAAATAAGATTCACGATTTTGTGATGGGGCACTTTTTTCAAAGTTACTCGTTCGATTTGGACAAGACGCTCTACTTTTTCACTTCAGGAAGATATGAATACCACAACAAAGGATACGACCTCACATTAGAAGCTCTGGCGCGCCTGAACTGGAAGATGCAATATGCAGGTATTGACCGCACGGTGGTTTGTTTCTTTGTCACCAAACGTCCCTTCTATTCATTAAACCCCGAAGTGCTTGAAGCCAAAGCGCAAATTGATGAGATACACCGCGCCTGCGAAGAAATACAGCAAAAGGTGGGAGAAAAACTCTACCAGACCATCACCGCCGAAATGGGCCCGTACCAATTTCCCAACCTCACCGAATTGGTCGACGATTACTACCGCCTGAAACTGCGCAGGTTTGTGCAGGGATGGAAATCGAAAGAGTTGCCTAAAGTAGTCACCCATAACCTTGTGGACGACAGCAAAGACGAAGTGCTGAATTTCCTGCGTACGGCAAATCTCATCAACCACCACCACGATAAAGTCAAAGTTGTTTATCACCCCGATTTTGTCAATGCCTCCAATCCGTTGTTCAAAATGGATTACTCGCAGTTTGTTAGGGGATGCCATTTGGGTATTTTCCCCAGCTATTACGAGCCGTGGGGGTATACGCCTCTC
>WRIQ01000233.1 GCA_009782655.1 Prolixibacteraceae bacterium | reverse complement strand
TAGTCTATCAGTCTATTTTTTTTAAAACTCTTGATTTGCATAAAAAAATTCGTATCTTTGCCTGATATCAAAAATAAACATCAATATCATTATGTACACAAAATCTTTTTCACGACGAGAATTTATCAAAAAGAACTCATTAACCGGGATGGGCGTCCTGTTGACCTCTTCAGCGGGTTCGTCCCTGTTTGCGTTTAATTCCCGCAATGCCGATGTGCCGGCCTTAATCGGAGGCGCTCCGGTTCATTCCGGCGGCTGGCCTAAATGGCCGATATGGAATCCTTCTACAGACGAACCAAGTGTACTTGAAAGCATCAGAAGCGGTGTCTGGTCGCGGGCGAATGTAGTTAGCGAGTTTGAACAGAAATGGGCGAAACTGATCGGCTCTAAGAGATGTTTGTCCGTTGTCAACGGTACCAGCGCCCTTATAGCAGCATTGACACAATCGGATATCGGCGGAGGCGACGAAGTGATCGTTCCGCCCTATACTTTCATCGCCACAGTAGCCGCCGTACTGATGACGGGCGCCATGCCTGTTTTTGCAGACGTTGACCGCGAAACATTTCAGATCAATCCGAAAAACATCGAAAAGAAGATCACACCGCGCACACGTGCCATTTTGCCGGTACATATACTTGGTTTGCCTGCCGATATGCCGGCCATTATGGCCATTGCTCAAAAACACAACCTCGTAGTTATCGAGGATGCCTGTCAGGCGTGGTTGGCTGAGATCAATCATAAAAAAGTAGGTACTTTCGGAAAAGCAGGATGTTACAGTTTCCAAAACTCTAAAAACATAGCCGTAGGCGAAGGTGGCGCCATTGTGAGCGACGACGAAGATTTTATGGATCATTGTTTCTCATTCCATAATTACGGTAATCCTTACGGATCAATGGTCGGCTCGGTAGGAGGCGGTACGGTGATGCTCGGCACAAAAATGAGATGGAGCGAATATCAGGCCGCCGTAGGGTTGGTCATGATGACGCGATTAGAAGAAGAAACAGCCCTGCGTAACGAAAATGCAGCCTATTTGAAAGCGAAAATAGAAAAGATCCCCGGCATTGTTCCCTACAGGCTTTACGATCATGTCACCCGCGCGGCCTTTCATCTTTTCCCGTTTCGTTATCAAAAAGACAAATTTCAGGGATTATCCCGCGCTGCATTTATGAAAGCCATGAGAGCGGAGGGCGTTCCCTGTTCGGGTGGATATGCGCCTCTCAATAAAATGCCGTATCTGGCGCATGCTTTCCAAACCAAAAATTTCAGGAAAATGTACCCGAAAGAATTTTTAGATATCAATACGTATAACCGGCAGAACGAATGTCCCGAAAACGACCTCTTATGTAATGAAGAAGCCATTTGGTTAGATCAGAATATGCTGCTTGCCGGAAAAAAAGATATGGACGACATCGCCAAAGCAATTGAAAAAATATGGCAAAATGCGGATAAGTTGAAATAAAAAAGATAAAAGGATAAATGAAAAGAATATTTTTGGGTTATTTCATAACAATCCTGCTGTTTCTGACGGAACATACTGTGTCGGCAGGTTGGAAAGCAGGTGTTGCCAGCGTAAAAATTACGCCGCAGCAAAGTATGTGGATGGCCGGTTACGGTGGTCGCGACCACGTTTCGGAGGGTACAATCCATGATCTTTGGGCAAAAGCGCTGGCGCTGGAAGATTCCCTCGGAAACAGAGCGATATTGATCACTGCTGATGTTTTGGGCTTTCCAAAAGAGATTTCCGACAGGATCAGAGAACAGTTACGTCAAAAGTTACATCTGTCCGAATCGCAAATTATCCTGAGCGCTTCGCATACACATTCGGGGCCTGTTTTGCCCAATTCATTGGTAGATATTTATCCGCTTGATGATGTTGAAAAAGAGAAAGTAAAACAGTATGGTTCTTTTTTCGAAGCAAAAATTGTGGCATTGGCAACAGAAGCATTTCAAACGGCAGAGCCAGTCCGAATTTTTGCAGGGAACGGCGTTGCACGTTTTCAGGTGAACCGAAGGAATAATTCCGAACAGGGTTTGGTGCAGCAAACCGAACTCAAAGGCCCGAATGATTATGCCGTGCCGGTACTCAAAGTCATCAACCGTGAAGATAAACTTAAGGCGTTGGTTTTTGGGTATGCCTGTCACGCCACTGTGTTGAGCGGTTATTCGTGGTGTGGCGATTATCCGGGTTTTGCACAGATCGAGTTGGAGAGAAAATATCCTGGCGCTGTGGCCATGTTTTTTCAGGGTGCGGGCGCTGACCAGAATCCGCTTCCACGGCGAACCGTACCTTTAGCAAAACAATACGGGCAAACGTTGTCGGCGGCTGTCGAGCGGGTATTGGATGAGCCCATGCAGTCGTTACCGGCCGCTCTTTCAACTGCTTATACGGAAATCAATCTTGCGTTGACTCCGGCGCCTTCGGAAAAAGAATTGGAAAACATCATCGCCCGTTCGGATGGATATCACAAACGTTGGGCTGAACGTTTGCTTTCGGAATGCAAAAGCGGAAAACCGCCGATGACCTCCTGTCCCTATCCGTTACAGATATGGAATATGGGCGGACAACCCGTTATAAGTATGGGTGGCGAATTAGTGATCGAATATGCCATTGGATTGAAAAAACTGTTTGGACGGGACATATTTGTCATGGGATACTGTAATGATGTTATGGCGTATATTCCTTCCGTAACTGTTCTGAATGAAGGAGGTTACGAAGGCGATACTTCACAGCAGGTTTACGGATTGCCATCCAAATGGACGCCCGACATAGAATCGCACATATACGAAAAAATCATACAATTAGCGTCACAGGTGAATATGACGTGGTGATTATTCCTCCAACAGATTAACTTCCCTGATATTTCCAGTCTGCGGATCTGCGCGCAATGTCTTAATTTCGAAAGCCTTTATCTTTCCGTTCCATTGGAAATTTACCGACGGGAAACGAAGCGTTACCGATGTATCTTTGCCCATCGTTTCAACCAGACGAATGATACCGTCATTGCTTTTTTCGGACATCTTGAGTGAAGAAACGATCACGTTCGGAGCGTCAACAGACAAAAACGAGACGGATTTGCTCA
>WRIQ01000232.1 GCA_009782655.1 Prolixibacteraceae bacterium | reverse complement strand
AGCTTTTCTATACGGACACCGGTTTCCATGTGCTGTTTGAGACGTCGGAGGAACATATCCGCGCGGTCGTCAACGAGCCGAACGGCCCGGTCTGCGAGGATAGCTGCGTCGAGTGGTTTGTCATCCCCTGCCCGGGGGCGTCGGACGAATATGTGAATTTTGAGGTGAACCCGATCGGGACGCTGCACGCGGCAATCGGGAAGGGCAGGCATGAACGGCGGTTTGCCGGGGACAACCTCCGAAGTATGATAAAAATTAAAACCTTTATCGACAGCCCGGACTGGAAGGCGGAAATAAACGTCCCGTTTGCCTTTTTTGAGGGGCTGTACGGGAAGATAGACTTCCGGCCCGGGCATATCATGAAGGCGAATTTCTACAAATGCGGCGACGAACTTCCCGAACCCCATTTTGTAACGTGGAATCCTGTAGGCACGGAACAACCCGACTATCACCGCCCTGAATTTTTCGGAGAAATTTATTTTCAGTGAATTATACAGTTGAAATACGAAAACTGTCAGGCGTTTTTTTCCACTTTCAGCACATCGGCAAAGGCCTGCTCGAAGCTGCTTTTGGGCATTGCGCCTTTCGCCATCTGCGGTTGTCCTTCCATCGGCACAAACAACAACGACGGAATGCTCTGAATACCAAATACACCAGCTAATTCGCGCTCTTCCTCCGTATTTACTTTGTAGATGATCAGCTTGCCGTCATACTCCTTTTGCAGTTCGTCCAGTATCGGAGCAATCATCTTGCATGGGCCGCACCAATCGGCATAAAAATCTATCAAACAAGGCTTTTCACCTTTATATTTCCACTCGCTCCCTGTTTCCCAATCAAAGACTTTTCCCTTGAAACTATCTTTTGTCAAATGTACTAACATGATTTCCCTTTCCTTAAAAATTAATGTCGCGTTTTTCTGTCAATATTAATAGCAACACACCAAACGGGTAAAAAGATTAGCAGAAAGATGATTTTGTTGTATTTTTGTCATACTGACAGCAAAAAATATATGATTTTCAAGGAAATTCTATCGCAACCGCTTTTTCAGACCATCGGCGCCGTTGCCGACGAAATGCAACAAACAACCTACCTGATAGGCGGTTATGTAAGAGATTTGTTTCTTCAGCGCCCCTCAACCGACATTGACATAATGACGGTGGGCAGCGGCATCGATTTGGCCGAAAATATTGCCAAAGCCCTGAATCTGAAATCGAAAGTCGCTGTTTTTAAGAATTTCGGCACGGCCATGTTGCGCTACAACGACCAAGAGATCGAATTTGTGGGAGCACGGAAAGAGTCGTATCAGCGGGATTCGCGCAAACCTGTTGTGGAAAACGGTACGCTTGAAGACGATCAAAACCGGCGCGATTTTACTATCAACGCGATGGCCATCGCCCTCAACGGCCCCGCCAAAGGAGAACTCATCGATCCCTTCGGCGGCCTCAGCGATTTGGACAGAGGAATCATCCGCACGCCCCTCGACCCGAATATTACCTTCTCCGACGACCCGCTGCGCATGATGCGAGCCGTACGATTTGCCACACAGCTCCGTTTTGCCGTCGACGACGAAACGCTGATAGCCATTTCGCGCAACAAAAACAGAATTTCCATCGTCTCGATGGAGCGTATCGCGGAAGAAATCAATAAGATAATTATGTCGGACAAGCCGTCAACAGGATTCTTGCTCATGGAAGAGACTGGCCTCTTGCAGATTGTTTTTCCCGAACTCAGCAGGCTGAAAGGCGTCGACAGCCTCAGGGGAATTGGCCACAAAGACAACTTTTACCACACCGTGAAAGTCCTCGACCGCATCGCCCCCAACACCGACAACCTGTGGCTGCGATGGGCGGCCCTGCTCCATGATATTGCCAAACCTGCTACAAAAAAATTTACGGAAGACGCGGGCTGGACTTTCTATTCGCACAACTTTGTGGGCGCCAAAATGATTCCCGGAATTTTCAAGCGTTTCAAATTGCCTCTCAACGAGAAGATGAAATATGTACAGAAAATGGTTGAACTGCACATGCGCCCCATCGCTTTGGTGGAGGATGAAGTTACCGACTCGGCTGTGCGGCGGCTGTTGTTCGACGCGGGCGACGACGTTGACGATCTCATGACTTTATGCGAAGCCGACATCACCTCGAAAAATCAGGAAAAAGAGAAAAAGTTGCTGCAAAATTTTGCTTTAGTCAGGCAAAAGCTGAAAGAAACAGACGAGAAAGACGCCATTCGCAATTTCCAGCCGCCGGTGAGCGGCGAGGAGATCATGCAAACCTTTGGCATTGCCCCGGGACGCGAAGTAGGAATCATAAAAAACGCAATTAAAGACGCCATTCTCGACGGACAAATCGGAAACAATTATGAAGACGCCCATCGTTTCATGCTGCAAAAAGCTTCCGAAACAGGACTGTTCCCAAAGAACGAATAAATTACAGTTTCCATGTTTTTAATCGTATTGATACTTTATTATTGAGTAAATCATATAATTCACATGGAATACATTTGCCTATAAATGAATTTGACAGCATTTCATTTTCCAGAGATTTTAAAATCAGCATTTTAGATTCAACGTGTACGGCTGTTCTGTGAGAATTGGATTTCGACGATTTTTTTGCACTTACAAAAAACGAATACGCTATCAAGAACAACAATCCTTTAGCACAAGCAACATGGTGGTTACAGATAGACGGCATAATTAATTCAAAAATACCGGAGTATGGCAAATGCGGCGATAATGAATGAAAAAGAGATATTAAATCGCCTGCCTCAAACAAGAAGAAGTTATTGTAACCTTGTATTTTTTGCACAACATCGCATTATCCATTGGCCATCGGCAACAATTTTCCGGAAAACTGCAAAAACATGTTTTATAACATATAAAAACAGATGCGAATTTCCGTACTAATTTGTAATATTGCAAAAGTGTAAATAAGACACTTATTCGTTGCGTTAATTAACCGATTTCATATATGAAAAAAATTCATCTGTTTGCTGTTACGTTTTTGGGAATGGCATTTTTCCCGCGCCGCCCTATCGCCAGTTGTGGAACCATCGCCATGAAAACGCAGGAATTTCCCAATACGCCCAACCGACCCGGCTTTCCGGCAACATTCCCGACGCCCGGTG